>DATENK010000619.1:0-8048 GCA_035275085.1 Verrucomicrobiia bacterium
TGTTGAAGACCTTGGGAGCGGGGCAATACTCGCAACGGAGAAGCTGGCGCCGATCGAGCACGAACCCACTCCGGCTGAAGTGCTAAAGCGCGGCGTGGACTTGGTTTGCTTTAGTGGCGACAAGCTCTTCGGCGGTCCACAAGCTGGAATCATTGCGGGCAAACAACGATACGTCGCGAAACTCAAGCGCGAGCCGTTCTTCCGGGCTTTGCGCTGCGACAAGCTCATTCTG
This sequence comes from Verrucomicrobiia bacterium, assembly GCA_035275085.1. Taxonomy (GTDB): domain Bacteria; phylum Verrucomicrobiota; class Verrucomicrobiia; order Limisphaerales; family DATENK01; genus DATENK01. The sequence goes on from DATENK010000619.1 coordinate 233, forward strand.
AGCGCCTTCCAAACCACCGTCGATACGTACTTGGCCGGTCAGGACAATCTGTTGCTCCGGATGATTGAAACACCTATCGATAGCCTTCGTGCCCGAGCTGAGAAGATCATCGCCGAATTTAAAGACTCACGCCTCCAGATCACCATCGGCCAGGGCAAGTCGCAACTCGGCGGCGGCACCTTGCCTCGTTCCACCATCCCTTCCGTGACCCTGGACATTACACCGGACTGCGCCTTAGTCGACTTCGCCGCCCGACTGCGCAACGCGTGCCCGCCAATCATCGGCTACATTTCGGGCAACAAATACAGGCTCGATCTCCGCACCATCTTCCCCCGCCAGGACTCCCAAATCGTCGCTGCGCTTCATCTCCGTCTTTCGGTGTCCAGTAGTCCCTGACGGGTTCCATGGCGCTTCCTGACGCCTTCCTGACGCCTTGGAAAAGTGCATTCCGGCCAATGTTCATGCGGGTTCTGACGCCCTGACGCCTTCTGACGCCCCCCGGGCACCCCCCCCGGCGCCCTTACCCCCGAAATCTCCGGACGATCTCGACATATTGCCCAGCCAGGCGGCTGAGTTCGGGCCAGTTCTCCGCCACGATAAGATCAGGCTTTAGCAGCGATGTGCCGACCCCGAGCGCGACGCAGCCCGCCTTAAGAAAATCTTTAGCCGTGGCCAGGTCCACGCCGCCGGTGGGGACAATGCGCAGGTGCGGCATGGGCGCGCGAATGGCTTTGATGAAGGACGGCCCGAGTTGATCGGCGGGAAAGAGTTTCACGAAGTCCGCGCCCCATTCATGGACAAGTTGTGCTTCGCTCGGCGTGAATGCGCCAAGCATCACGGGTCGGTCGAGTTTATGCGCGGCCTCGATCAACCGGACGTTACCGACCGGACTGACCACGAATTGCGCACCGGCTTTCAAGACGGAGTGGCATTGGGCAATGTTGAGTACGCTCCCGGCGCCAATAACCGCGGAGTCGCGGAATTTTTCGCGTGCCGCGGCAATTGCGGTCTCGGCATCCGGCACTGTCAACGTGACTTCTACGGCGGTCACACCGCCGGCGACGAGTGCTTCGGCGATAGGCATCACTTGCTCTGTTCGCTCGGTTCGGACTACGGCGATAATTCCGATATCGATGAGGCGGGAAACGATTTCAGCGCGTGTTGTCATTTGTTGATTCTTACACGCATCCTACGTTTGGCCAGGTGCGCGAAAAAGGCCTTCCCCGGAATAATGTTCTCCGGGGGGTGAACGCCTGAACCGGTGATCTCACCTGCGGCGATCATGCGCGCTACAATAGCTGGTGGCGCGCCAGTGTTCACGTCAGGAATGTTCTTGCAGTGGCAGTCCAGCGTGATGGTCTGACGGCGACCTTTAACAATTGTCCGAATGATTTCGTAATGGCGCACCGGCCCAACTTGCTCTCCGGGCTTTTGCGACATTGCGACCTTATTCACAACTTCGATTGGTTTGATTTTGGCGCCGCCAACAGAAATTGGCTCCTGCGACGCGAAGCCAAAGTCGCGCAGGAATTTGACGCGTTCGAGAAATACAGGATCGAATGCAATCTTGAAGCTGACTTCGCGAACGCCGGGGAACGATTTCGGCAGCGTGGCCACTTCCGAGTGAATCGTGTACATTGGTTGTTGCAAGCCGAGCGGTGCCGGGAAGCGCATCCGCTCAAATCCGGACATAGGCTCGACGAATTCCAATTTGCCTTTGGTGAAGACCGCTGGCTCAGTTGAAAATTCTTCAAGGATCGTTTGCAGCGAATAGGAAACGGGCAGGGCAGGGGAGTTGCGGTATTTGGTTTTGTCGATGCTTGCGACGCGGCAATGGATTTCGCGCACGTCACCTAGCAATTCCGCGCCCATTCGCGCGAGCAGGTTCGTGATGCCAGGCGCGGCGCCCATGCCGAGCACAGCCAGTTTTGCAATGCGCCGGAATTCAGAATCGAGGGGCAACTGTTTGAGGGTCATGTGAAACAGGCCTCCGAGATCCAGGTAATGCGTCCGCGCCTGAATTGCGGCCCGCATCACATCCAGATTGAAATGATGCTGGACGCAATTGATGACCGCGAATGCGCCGGAAAGCGATTTTGCTGTGCTCGGGATGTCACGCACGTCGAGAGAAATCGCAGTCACACGGGAATCTTCAAATTGGCGCGCAAGGACGCTCGCCCTCGCGAGATCATAATCCGCGATGACAATTTCGTCCGCCGGTTCGGCAAACTGAACCAGGTCGCGCACGGTGATGCGGCCCATCGCCCCCGCGCCGCCGATAACGACATATCTCATTTGCGGCGCTCGGAGTACGGATACCAATACGATTTGCGCTCCATCTTATAATCGATGTGAACATGCTTCGGTTCGCGAAAGGCATCCAAACCTTCTTCGCCGAGCTCGCGCCCAATGCCGCTGGAGCGCATGCCGCCGAAAGGCCCGGCGTCGTTGTCCGTCAGCGGATCGTTTACCCAGAACGTGCCGGCCTTGATGTTGTCCATGGCCTTCATGGCGTATTCGAGGCTGCGCGTGTAAATGTTCGCGCCGAGCCCAAACGCCGAATCGTTTGCGCGTTCAATCGCTTCGTCCGCGTCCTTCACCTCGATAAGCGAAAGCACCGGCCCAAAAACTTCTTCGCAGGTGCAGATGCCGCCATGCCGAACGTTCGTCAGCACCGTCGGTTCATAAAAGTAACCCGGCAAGCCGTTGGGCTGGATGCGTTTGCCGCCGTAGAGAATTTTCGCCCCTTCAGTCAGAATGGATCCAACCTGTTTCTCAACTTTTTCGAGAGCGTCTTTAGAGATCAGGGGACCGATGTCTACTTCAGGCTTCTGCGGATCGCCAATATTTAATTTACTTACATATTGGACAAGGCGTTCGGTGAACTCTTTTGCTATAGGCTTAACCAGGTAAATGCGCTTGGACGCTGTGCAAACCTGCCCGGCATTCAGCAAGCGTGCCCATGCCACACCTGGCACAGCCACATCCAAATCGGCGTCCTCGAAGACAATGAACGGGTCTACGCCGCCCAGTTCGAGATTCACTTTCTTCAGTTGCGCCCCGGCGCGTGACGCAATATGCCGCCCCACAGCCGTCGAGCCGGTAAACGCGATCAGGTTCACGTCTGGATGATCCACCAATAGCGAACCGGTTTGAGCTCCGCCGGTAACAATGCTCACCACACCTGGCGGCAACGATGAATAAGCATTGGCCAAACGCAAATTGCTCAAAGGATTCTGATGCGGTGGTTTGCAGACTACCGTGTTGCCCGCCATGATCGCAGGAGCAACTTTCCACGCCATCAGCAGCAAAGGGAAATTGAACGGCGCGATCGCCGCGACGACGCCATAGGGCTCCTTAATCGTGAAGTTTACCTGATGTCGCGCAACCGGGGGCAATGTCTGCCCGCGTGAGGCTCGCCCGATCTCGGCATAATAATCGAAGCATGCCGCTACCCATTCAATGCAGTCCCGCGCTTCCCAGATGGGCTTGCCAGTCTCGATGCACATCGTGTGCGCGAGCCCTTCTTCATCCGCGCGAATCCGCCGCGCGACTTCGTGAAGCATCGCGGCCTTTTCAATCGCCGGGGTTTTGTCCCAATCGCGTTGCGCTGCTTTCGCGGCCGCCACCGCTGCGTTCACGTCATCCGCCCCGCAGTCCGGGACTTGTTCAATCGACTCCAGCGTCGCCGGATTGCGAATCTGCAGCATGCTCGAAGTCTTGGCCTTCGTCGCTTTGCCGTTGATATAAATCTGCGCCGCCATACCCATTTTGAAGTAGTCTCGGACCGTGCCTATGTCGAGCGGCTATTTTTGCGCACGACCTGCGAATCGCTCATTGGCAAGACCAGTTGCTTCAGCGATCGCGACTTGCACCGTTTGGCCGTCCTGCGAAAAGGTATGCCTCAAATCGTAAATATTTATTCCACCGACAAGGTTGATGCTGAGGACGAACGTATTAACATTCAGCCACTTTCCCTTCGCTGCTTGGGAAAGACTGTTGAGGGGGTTGACCGAAAAGCGATCCACCCCATCAAGCCCCACGGGAAAGCTCACCGTCCTGTTGTTCCAGGTCACGGTCGCTTTTGCCTCGGCCGGACTGCCGAACGTAAAACCAATCGTGCCCAGCCCAAGAGAATTGCTGTCCAAGCCGAACGTCTTTCCTGAGATCTGCGCTGCCAGGGCGGGCAGCTTCGAAATCGGTTTTACGGCTGGCGGACGAGCCGCAGCAACTAATCGCTCTTTGAGTTCAGGGGATGCGTCAGTTTTTGGCGTGCCGGATTTCAAAGATTTCAGAAGAAACTTTGCAAGGTCGCCCGGCTCGAAACCACCCCCAGTAAAAACGATCACCAATTCCTGCGCAGGCCACACCGTAATTCGCTGTCCACCTCTTCCGACGGCCTCGAACATCCCCGGAAAATCAGTTCCTTTCACCCACCAAAAATAGCCGTAATAATCGCTATTACTCGTCCGCTTCACGTGCGCGCAGGTTGCGTTGGTCACCCAACGTTCAGAAATGATTTGTCGATCCTTCCATCGTCCGCGTTGGAGGAACAACTGGCCGATGCGCGCCATGTCCAGCGGATGCATTTGCAGATCGCCCCAGCCGTGATTATTGCCACGGGCGTCGCTCGGCCAGACGACATCGGAAATGTCGAGCGGCTCGAAAAGTTCACGTCGCGCGAACGCGAGCGCATTGGTTCCGGTTTTTCGTGTCAATAGCGCTGACAACAAGTGGCAATTGCCACTGCAATAGGCCCACCGCGTACCCGGTTCGGCTACCATCGGCAGCCCGATCATGAATTGCAGCCAATCCGAGCTCTGGCGCATTTCGAAAAGCCGCCTTTCGTTCGGCTCGAAGCCGCAGTCCCATCCCGCTTGCATCGTGAGTAAATCTTCTAGCGTGATGCTGCGTTTTCGCCGGTCTGAATCCAAAGGCACCAGCCGTTCCTCCACCCCTTGAATGTTTCCGCGCTCGATCGCCAAACCCACGAGCGTGGAAGTAATACTTTTCGTGACGGATGCAACATCATGCCGGCTGCCGGCGGCATAAGGGTAAAAGTACGCGTCGAGGGCCAACTTTCCGCGACGCACAATTTGCAGACTGTGAATGCGTATTTGATGTTCCCGTACAAAATCGAACAGGCCAACCAACGCCGCCGAATCCAGCCCCACGTCCTCCGGTTGCACTCGTGTCCAGCCATCCGCCGGCTGTCCCCTGGCCAGCGACGCGAGCATACATCCGACCGAGACCACCCATCGACCGCATCGAGTCACGCCTTTGATAAAGACCCAGTAGAACAACCGCTGTCAAAATGAATCGCGCCGCCAGGTTAAGATCCGGCGGTGCGACCGCAAGCCTCCTTCTCGTGATAGATGACTCAGCTAACAGTACCGAATGGCGATGAATGCCACGATCAGCTCAGCCGTTTTGGCCCAGGAGCTTTCGCTGTCTTTGCCGGCTTTGTACAGCGCCTGATGAATGGTTCCCTGCTTTTCCTGGTCCACGTTGCCGCTCTTACGGTAATCGCCGAGCGCCTGCGTCAATTCCGGCGAAAGGGGTAGCCACATGCCGTTATTGATTTGCACCTCAATCGATTTAACCGCACCGCCGTTTTTATTAATACGGTACGCGATCGCGTCTTCCTTTTTGCCGTTCACGTGCGCAAGTTTCCCGGTCAGGACATGGCTCTTTTTATCCTTCTCGATCACCTCCACCGGCTGCATTTGGTATTTGTGCTTGTTCCATTCAATGTAGGTGCTGCCTTTTTGCTGCAGCGCTTCATCGACAGCACACGCCAACCCGCCGCCTCGCGCCGCCACTACTCCCATCCCGATCACTGCCAGACCAACCATCAACATTGTTTTCATAATTTCATCTGTTTCCGGCGAGCAAGGTGATGAGACCCATTCCCACTCCCGCTCACCAGAGAGAATACGATTTGCAACCGCTTCAGTTGTCAGAAGGGTGTAAGAAGTTTGTAAAAGTGTCAGCCGCTTACGGGTGGCTCACGCGATAATATCGCGCCGCATCGTTGGCCCCAGTGTCCACCACGTCAAACCAGGCACCGGGCGCATTCGTCGTCACGAGCGGAAACCAATTTCGAAGGTCCGTCGAATACTGGACCGTGTAGCTTTGCCCTGCCTGAGCGCCAGACACGCGCAATTCAAACCGCCCTGCGCTGCGCATCTTCGGTTCCAGACGCGCGTTTCCTCCACCGCCGACTTGCAGCGTGAACGCCTGCTCCAGAAACTGCTGATTCGAGTCCGTCACTCGCACGCTGAAATTGTAAGTACCCGTCTGCAACGCATTCCCTGAAAGCTCGCCGGTGCCGCCCAGGTTCAGACCCGTCGGCAGGCTGCCGCTCTGCATCGACCACGTGTAAGGCGTTAGTCCGCCGGCCGCCACAAAAAGATTTTGGTAGAACGACCCGACCGTCGCCGACGGCAGATTCGTCCCCGTCAAAATCTGCAACGGCTGAACTCCGCGGTCCCAAAAGCACACATATTGATTCCCAGCGTTGTCATCGTAAACCATCTGGATCGAACTCACATTCGTCCAACTCACCGGGCTGAACGGCATGTGGCTGGTCTCATCGGGTCCAAGCTCCGCGTCATACAAGCGCCCGCCCATACCATCGATGCGAATCTGAATGTTCCGCATAAAAGGAGCGGACCCCACTGAAGCCCCATTCACGTCCCGACGCTCCCATTGAATTTCCTGAATCTGCTCCTGCCCATCCAACCTCACCCGCGGCACCAGCAACACCTGATGACTTTGCGCCTGCGGATCGGCCAACATAAACTCGAGCGGCTGATTCTTATAATTCACCGTGTAAAGACCGCCCGGCGGAAACGACGGCACGCTGATCTGCGGCGAACTATAGAACGCCGAATCGCCGCCATAATTCGCCCCAAAATTCGCCGACGCCGTATTCGCCAACCCCGACCCGCTCGGCCCGCTAAACAACACATTCGTCGGGAAATTTACGTCCTTCAAATTAAACAGCGCGTAGTAATAATTCAGTTGCGTCGGAAACGCCATCAGGCCGTTCGTGCCATTCCCGAAACTCCCATTCGGAAAAAAGAACACCAACTCTAACGTCCCGCGCCCTTTGCTGAGCTGAATCAATGCCCCCGACACATCACCCCCCGTCGTATCGAACGTATACTTCTCGCCGCTATATCCCAACAAACGCAACCCCTGGTCCGCCATGCTCACTTTCCATTCCCCGACCCCCGCCCCAATCACGAAATTCCCCGCCGTGTCCGTGTGCGCCAGCGCCACTTCCCCGCTCGATGATTCCGCAAACAACTGCAAACCCGCGATCCCGTTCGAACTCACCCCGTCAATCACCCGACCCGAAATCGTTCGCGCCGCGCTCGCCAACACCACCCCTTGCGTCACCACCGCCCCGCTTCCCAGGCTCACTTGCGGCATACTATCGAACGACGCCACAAATCCCGGCTTAAACCCCAGCAACCCATAGTCCCCCGGCGGCAAATTCAACACAAATTCCCCCGCACCATCCGCTATCACACCCGCCCGGAAATTTGCCCCGTCCCCTTCCGGAACCAACGCCGCCACCGCCGCCCCTGGCAACGGCGAGCCATTGGCCGTCACCGTTCCCCGAATCGTTTGCCCCGCGCTCGATTGCACCACCACAAACGGTTTCACCACCGCCGTGAAACTCCCATCCAACGCCGACACCCGAAACACATAACTCCCAATCAAACGATTCGCCTCCGGCAAATCACCCAGTCGCAATGACACACTGATCTGCCCGTTCGTCGCCCCATCCTCATCCCCCGGAATC
>DATENK010000620.1:0-5208 GCA_035275085.1 Verrucomicrobiia bacterium
CCTTCGAAACTCATATCGGTCACCCATGCCGCCGCTTCGCGCGGCTCGCGTTGCCGCCAGTTGTGGTAATGAAAAGCTTCCAGCCGCACGTCGGCACCGAAAAGATGTTTCGCAAGACGTTGCAAAAGCACTCCCGCGACAAACCCATCCAGATCGCTTTCGTGGGTCAGGATGACCTCCGGCTTTGGCAACGAACTCATGCGGCACGAATTTAGCCGACAATGCGCGCCTTACAAAGTTGTTTATTGCGCCGTTTTCCCGCATCCTGCCATGCGCATGCAGCAGAAAGCGCGGAGCCCCGCGATCGACAGCCTCTCCGGGCTGGTTGAGCGCGTCACCTTCTTCAACGAAGAGAACGGGTTCTCGGTCGTGAAGATCAAAGCCAAGGGGCACCGCGATTTTGTTACCGTCGTCGGTGCGCTGCCATCGGTGAGCGCCGGCGAATGGCTTACCGCCGAGGGTCAGTGGGTGCGCGACGCGCAGTTCGGGCTTCAATTCCGCGCGAACATCATTAAAAGCACACCGCCGACTACGCTCGAAGGAATCGAAAAGTATTTGGGCAGCGGCATGGTGAAAGGCATTGGCCCGGTTTACGCAAAAAAGCTTGTGGAGAAATTCGGGGACAAGATTTTCGAGATCATTGAAAACTATTCCGGCCGACTGCAGGAAGTCGAAGGTATTGGCCCCATGCGCCGCGGGAAAATCAAAGCGGCGTGGGCGGACCAAAAGATCATTCGTGAGATCATGGTTTTTCTCCACTCGCACGGAGTCAGCACCAGCCGCGCCGTGCGTATTTACAAGACTTACGGTGAGAACGCGATCGAGCGCGTGCGTGCAAACCCGTATCTACTCGCGAATGAGATTCACGGGATCGGATTCAAAACGGCGGACGAAATCGCCAAGCGCGTGGGGATTGCTCACGATTCCCTGGTTCGCGCTTGCGCTGGACTCGAGCACGTGCTCGGTGAAGCCATGAACGCCGGTCATTGCGCGCTGCCGGTCCAATTGCTCAAGGATGAAGCGACGCGGCTCCTCGCCGTGGGCGAAAATTTGGTGGAGCAGGCCCTCGATCGGACGCTTGCGGCCGGCGGACTCGTTCGAGAAAAGGTGGGTGAGGAAGAACTTACTTTCCTGCCGCGCATCAAAGCGGCCGAGGATTACGTGGCCACGCTCATTCGGACGCTCGCCAAATCCACACCGCGCTATCCGTCAATTGACGTCCCCAAAGCGCTGGAGTGGTTCGAGAGCAAGGCGGGTATGGCGCTCGCGCCCACTCAACGTGAGGCGGTACAACGGGCGCTGACCAGCCGAGTTCTCGTTATCACCGGTGGACCGGGCGTGGGGAAAACGACCATCGTCAACGCCATTCTCAAGATTTTGCGCGCGAAAAAAGTGCGCTGCGCGCTGTGCGCTCCGACCGGCCGCGCCGCCAAACGGATGTTTGAGACCACGGGATTGGAAGCGAAAACCATTCATCGGCTCCTCGAAGCGCGCGGCGGTGGCGCCTTCGCTCGGGACGAGGCCAATCCGCTCGAGTGCGATCTGCTCGTGGTCGATGAATGTTCGATGGTCGATCTGCCGCTGATGAACCGGCTGCTGCGCGCATTTCCGTCCAGCGCCAGTTTGCTGCTGGTCGGCGATGTTGACCAGCTTCCGTCAGTGGGGCCCGGCATGGTGCTGCGCGATTTTATCGACAGCGGTGTTGTTCCTGTCGCGCGGCTCACGGAAGTGTTTCGCCAGGCGGCCGACAGTAAAATCATCACTTCTGCACACCAGATTAATGCCGGTCACTTGCCCGAACTGCCGGAGAAAGGCACGGACTCGGATTTCTTTTTCATCGAACGCAACGAGCCGGATCAAATCGCGGAGACATTGCTGGACATGGTGAAGACGCGCATCCCGGGCAAGTTCCGCTTCGATGCGATCCGCGACATTCAAGTACTCGCGCCGATGAATCGCGGCTCCCTTGGCATTCGCGAGTTAAATGCGCGCCTGCAGGACACCCTGAATCCCGCGCGCGCGAGCGATCCGCAGGTGGAAAAGTTCGGCTGGCAATTCCGCGTGCGCGACAAAGTCATCCAGACGGAGAACAATTACGACAAGGACGTGTTTAACGGCGACATCGGACAAATCCGAAGCATCGATCCTGAACAGCGCGAAGTGGTGGTGCAATATGACAACCGCGAAGTGACCTACGATTATGGCGAGCTGGACGAAGTATCGCTTGCGTATGCCATCACCATCCATAAATCGCAGGGCAGCGAGTTCCCCGTGATCGTTATTCCGCTCGCAACGCAGCAATTTGTTCTGCTGCAGCGAAACCTTATCTATACAGGCATCACCCGCGGCAAGAAATTGGTGGTCCTCATTGGCCAGCGGAAGGCGCTGACGATTGCCGTGAAGAATAATCGCACGGAGCAGCGCTATTCGGGGCTGCTCGCGCGGCTAAAAGCGATCTGTTCATAAGCTTCCCTGATTCGGGCCACGCCGTACTTGGCCTCCAACCGTTTCACAATAAAATGTCCGCGCGCCATGTTCTGAAAATGTTCCATGAACAGAATGTTAATGACAGACCCGCTGGCGGCGCCAATGACGGGGACTGCTTTCGCCGCGACTTGTTCTGAAACGATCACGCCGAAACGGGCGGCGATTGCTGCAATAAAACGCACCACGGCAGGCGCCGATTGTTCGAGCACCCCGCGCTGGGCAACGTAAGCCGCCGCCTCCGACACGGCTTTCGCCAACGCAGTCCGGATCGCCCAATAGCCGCTCTCTGATGCGTCGTCGGACTTTGCCTTGCCGCCAAGCGCGAATACTTCGAGGCATGCGAACTTCACCGACGCGGACTGCAGGTCGTGCCCTTCGCTGCGCGCAATGTCGGCGATAGACCGCAGCATGAAGGTTGTAGAAATCGGCAATTCCACCGGCACGGCAGCCAGCCCGAATGCACCGCCCACCCCACCCGAGGCGCCGACCAGGATCTTATGAAATTTCTCCGACGCAGTTGCGCGCGCTCGTGTCCCTAAGGACGCAACCGCCACATTCAGAGCGCGCGTTAGGGCTGCTCGCGCTGCTTTGTGCACCACGTCCGTCCACCCTTGCGGTAACAGCTTGAAGCCTTTTTCGAGTGGTGTGCCGACCAGGTTCGCAAGCCGCATGGCCAGCCCGGGATTTTCCAGCAACGCTTTTGCGTGCCGCAGATCCTGCAAATCCTTCGCCTGCAATCTCGCGTTCGGCAACGGCGGCGGAATGGCCATAAATCCGGTCAGCTGCGTTCGTTCCAACGCAGCCGCGCTCTTAATTCTCCGCGAGCAACTTTTCGACTTTGCCGGCTAGGTCATCGCGCGCGTTCAGGTCGCGCAAGTTGCCCTTCTTGTCCACCAGCCACATCGCCGGTATGCCCGTGATCCCAAATTGCTGCCCGAACTTATTTTGACCACCCGGCTCGAAGTGTTGCGGCCACGTCATCTTTTCGCGCGCTACCACAGATTCGAGCTTGTCCTGGTCCTGATCGAAGCTGATGCCGACAATTTCAAAACCTTTGGCCTTCAACTTCTCGTACGCCGCTTTCACATTCGGCAGTTCTTTCATGCACGGGCCGCACCAGGTCGCCCAAAAATCGACCAGCACGACTTTGCCTTTCATCGCCTGCAAATCCACGTCGCGTCCGTCGACTGCCTTGAACTTGATGTCGAGCGGCTTGTTGACGCGCTCCAATTTTTTCAGCAGCCCCTGCGCGCCCTCCTGGATGTCGGGTGTGGATTCGGCGGCAGCGACTTCTTTCGCAAGCTTTTGGCTTTTTTCGACCTCATTCTGCGAAAGCCAGCCTTCGGCGACATTGAGCAGAATCATCTGGACCTCCGGCCGTTTCGGGAATTCCTTTTGCAGCGCACGCGCGCCTTTCTCCACTTCTACAAGGTTCTCCGCTGGCTTGTCGCTTCGCTTCTCGGCGATCGTCCGCTGCAATTGCTGCATTCGTAATTCCACTTTCGAGTCTTCATCCAAATTCGGATCTTTCAACCGTGCGGCCTCCAGCGCTTCAACATCCTTAAGCCGATTTGTCGCGCCCAACTGCACCGCCACGCTCAAGAGGCGATACTCCTGCTGCCGGGCGTCGTCAGCCCGTGCGTCTTTCGGATATTTGGTGTAAAAATCACGTGCCTTATCGGCGGCATTTGCCGCCAGGACAGAGTTCGATTTTTCGAACGCCGTAATCTCTTCCTTGTTCGGTTGCTTCAATGACCATTCCTCCGGGTACTCGGGCGGTTGCCCCGCCTTCTCCACGGCTGCCCACGCCACATCCGCTTCGGTTCGCGGCACCTGATCCATGATTTCTCCGGGTAAAACGGCTCCGTTGTTTTGGTCGATTGGCAGGGTCGGTTGCGCTTGCGCAGAACTGGCTGATTTTGAGGGGGGCTGCGATTTCTCGACACGCGGCTGTTTCTTGCACCCGGTAGCCGCGACGGCTGCAACCAACATTGATAGAACAAATTTCTTCATCTCTTGTTTACCATGCCAGACTTGAGGCGGTTTAACAACAACTCGACCCGCCGCGGGTTTAAAGGATGCGCGAAATCGGCTTCGCGCAAGTCCGCCGGCGGATGATTGATCGCGTGTTCAAGGGCCGCGACCGTTGTTTCGGACTCCGATTTGTCCATGGTCTCTTGTTCCATACGCATCACTTTCCGCGCAAACTCCAGCATGACCGCACACGGCTCCAGGCAGGGGATTGCGCTTTTGCTTTTCGGATCGTCGATCGCCAGCGCCGGCACCGTCCAGAGTCGTCGCTTGAGGCAAAATTTCTGGTCGCAACAGGCCTGTGTCGCTTCCGCCGCCAGCGCGTCCGACAGCATCGCCGTAAGCCGATACATACCAGTTTGGCGCGCCGTAAACTCACGGTAATTCGTCGGGCGCGCGCTTCCGGACCGTACGGCAAACCAATCCGCCACTGCGCCAGGATACAAAACATTCAGCGCCAGACCCAACTCCTCCGCGTTTTGCAAGTCCGCTCTCCAGCCACGGCTCAAGTTCGGGGCCGACTTCAAGGGGCGGAACGCGCCGCTTTGGGTAAATTGCGCCGTTTGGCGCAAATCTTTCGCAGTCGTGAAATCGTGCCGTTCGCGATCGTCCACGTGCCGTAACCGGAATCCCTCCCCTGCTCTTTGAATCAGCACCTGCCCGAAAATAAACTCGTCGCCCATTTGTGCG
>DATENK010000621.1:0-2318 GCA_035275085.1 Verrucomicrobiia bacterium
TTCCTTAAGGTCTTATGGCGTAAGCTGTCGTCAGTGAAATTGGTCGGATTCCTATTAGTCGCTGCCGTGATGACCGCGTCCGCAGCATCCCGAAATGTCCTGCTGATCATCGCCGACGATTACGGCATCGATAGTCACTCGCTCTACAACACAAACTCCGCTGCTTCGCTGCCGCCCACGCCCAACATCAATGCTTTGGCGCAACGAGGTGTTCTTTTCCGAAATGCGTATGGGCAGCCCGTTTGTTCGCCTTCGCGTTGTGCGATGCTCACGGGCCGCTACGGATTTCGCAACGGCGTGACGCAGGTTGTGGAAAGCCTTGCGACTCCCGGCGTTCAGACCAACGAATACACGCTTCCCGAAGTGATCTCCGCCAATGCGCAGCTCAGCTATTCCTGCGCGAGCATCGGCAAGTGGCACCTCGGCGGCGCGGCGGCAGGTCCCAACACCGCCGGCGGTTGGCCGCATTTTAGCGGCTCTCTGGGTGGCGCGCTGGCAAGTTATACCTCATGGATGAAAACCGTCGATGGAAGATCCACGCCGAACTACTCTGTTTACGCGACCACGGACAATGTCAATGACGCGCTGTCATGGATTCAGCAGCGCGGTACGAATCGCTGGTTCCTTTGGCTCGCCTTTAACGCGGGCCACACGCCTTATCACAAGCCGCCCAACAATCTGCACAGTTATGATTCCCTTTCCGGGACGCAAGCAGACATCACCGCCAATCCGCGCCCGTACTACGAAGCGATGATCGAATCGATGGACACAGAGATCGGCAGGCTGTTGTCGCAAATCGACACCAACCAGACGACGATCCTCTTCCTCGGCGACAATGGAACCCAGGGCCGCGTCATCCAGCCGCCCTTCTCCAGTTCTCGCGGAAAGGACAGCCTTTATGAAGGGGGTGTTCGGGTTCCCTTCATCGTCGCCGGCCCCGACATCGTGAATCGTGGCCGCAGTAGCGACGCGGTGGTGCATTGCGTGGATCTTTACGCCACCATCCTGGATCTCGTCGGCGTTCCACTGCCTGCCGTTCTCCCTACGGATTCGCGCTCCTTGCTTCCAGTCCTGCTAAGTCAGCCGTTCACACCAGCAGAACGCGCGATCCTCGTGGAAAACGAGACAACCGCTCCTGCCGGCCAGAGTGGTCGCGCCGTTCGTTACAGTAATTTCAAACTTATTCAGCCAACGGGCTCGGCCGAAGAATTCTACGATCTCGCGCGTGACCCGCTCGAAGCCACGAACTTGCTGTTGCGGACATTGACCGCCGAACAACAAGCCACGCTTGCTCTGCTGCACGCGAAACTCGATGCCTGGCGCAATATTCCCAACGCCCAGCGCCCCGAAGTGGCCACGCAGTTCGCGTTAGAAACTTCGTGGTTCGCGAACGCGAATCTTTCGCTCTGGCGCAGCCCGGACCTCGGCAGCGCCAATTGGATCCAGGTCACGAACGCAATGGTACAAGACCACGGTTTCAGTTTTCGAGTCGTCGATCCGCAGCCCCCGTTCAGCCGCGCGTTTTATCGCTTGCGCAGCGATTGACTCAAAACGTCGGGCCCAGGATCCACGGAGCGAACTCTTCGTCGCCGATTCCGGCCTGTTCGCTCTTGGTTTTTTCGCCACTGGCGACGGCGATGATCTTTTCGAAGATGCGCGCGCCGACCTGTTGGACGGTCTCTGTGCCATCAAGGATCGTGCCGGCGTTGATATCCATGTCCTCGACCATGTGGTTGTAGAGCAACGAGTTCGTCGCCACCTTGATGCATGGAGCGGGCTTGCAACCATACACGCTACCACGCCCGGTTGTGAAAACCCCGACGTTGCAACCGCCGGTGACCAAACCCGTCATGCTCACGGGGTCGTATCCAGGTGTATCCATGAAACAAAACCCGGGCCCCATAACCTGTTCCGAGTATTGATAAACGGCCGCCAATGGTGATTGGCCACCTTTCGCAACTGCGCCCAGGCTCTTCTCGTAAATCGTGGTAAGGCCGCCCTCCTTATTTCCGGGACTCGGATTGTTATCGATGGAAGCATTGTGCTGCCGCACGTGCTCTTCCCACCAACGAATGCGCGCCACCAGCTTCTCGCCGACTTCGCGCGAAACCGCGCGACGTGTGAGCAAATGTTCCGCGCCGTAAATCTCCGGCGTCTCCGCGAGGACAGACGTGCCCCCGTAACGAACCAGTTCATCCGACGCAACGCCCAGCGCGGGGTTGGCCGTGATCCCGCTATTGCCGTCCGATCCACCGCAATTCAATGCTAGCACCAGTTTGCTGATGGGCTGGGTGGTCCGCCGTAAATCGTTCACTGTC
>DATENK010000622.1:0-2673 GCA_035275085.1 Verrucomicrobiia bacterium
ATATCTCAAATCCGGCCTCGGGCCAAAGACTCGATGAAGCTGACCTTTCGGCGGTTCGATCTGGCGCTGGCACATCGTTGGGCAATTGCCAGCGGCGCGGGGGGCACAAACGTGTTTAAAGTAGCGTTTGTTGAATTGCTCGATGCCAAGGGGGTGGTCGGAAGAGGCGAAGCGGCGCCGTCATCCCGCTATGAGGAGAATGTCGATTCGACAATCGCCTTTCTGGAACGCGTCGATGCGAAGCGTCTCTCTTTTGACGATATTCCGGGCAGCATGCGGTACTTGGACAGCATCGCCACAAAGAATTTCGCTCCCAAATGCGCAGTCAACATTGCTCTCTGGGACGGCGCAGGCAAGAAGGCCGGACGGCCAATATGTGAATTACTTGGTCTCGGCTTTATTGAAGGCAAGCACACCACTTCCTTCAGTATCGGGTTGGACCGCCCTGAGATCATCCGGCAAAAAGTCGCCGAAGCTGACTCGTATCCGGTTCTAAAGCTGAAGGTGGGCGGGCCAAACGATCGTGAGAATCTGGCTGCTCTTAGAGCCGTCGCGCCGAAGAAAACCGTGCGCGTGGACGCCAACGAGGGTTGGAAAACCAAAGAAGAAGCGCTCCGGCAAATGGAGTGGCTCGCCAACGACGGACACGTCGAGTTCGTCGAGCAGCCCATGCCCGCCAATGCGAATCCCAAAGACATCGCCTGGCTGAAATCCCGCAGCCCACTGCCGATCATGGCCGATGAAGATTATTTGTCAGCCGCCGACGTGGAGCGCTGCGCCGAATGTTATCACGCTGCCAATGTAAAGCTGGTCAAAACCGGCGGAATAAGCGGGGCGTACGACGCGTTGAAAGCTGCGCGCCAGCACGGCCTCAAAACGATGGTGGGCTGCATGATCGAATCAAGCGTTCTCATCTCCGCTGCCGCGCATCTCGCTGAACTTACGGACTATCTCGATATCGACGGCAATTTGTTAATTACTAATGACCCCTACCAGGGTGCTTCAGCCCGCAACGGAATGATCTCCTTCCGCGACGTGCCTGAGAAATCCGGGTTGCGCGTCAACGCGAGGGCGTGACGGTGACCGAGCGCTCCGGCCCCAGCTTCTGCCGCTGCTCCGCTTCCCGCCGATACGGCACAACCGTGACGCGGTTGCCGAATTGGCGGCGCAAATCCGCGAGCAATTGCTCACGCGCTTTCACGTAGCCGGGCGATTCCCCGGGTTCAGGCGAATCGTGTGCCAGATCGATGATAATGGCCCCTTCCTGCGTCCACGCCACCAGCTTCATCGGCGTAGTGGTGTCGTATTGCTGGTAGGTCGCGAGCGCGTTGGGAATAAGCGAGAGCTGGCTGATGTCGCGCATCTTGAAATCGGCAGCAAAAGGCTGGATGACCGCTTTGACCATGTCGATATCTGCAGCGTTGATCGCCACGCGCGTGCCTGAAGCAGTAGTGCGCGGCTCGACGCGGAATTGGGTCCGATCGATCGTATCGCAGCCCGCCAGCAACAGAAGCGCGAGGAGACAAATTGATTTGCTCATACGCCGGAGTTCTAGAGGACTCGCCCCCGAGAGTCAACTACTCGGGTGATTCCATTTTGTCGCCGTCCATTGCGTAAATGCCGACCAGATAACCGTTTTCGCGCATCTCGCCCACGTGGAGCTTGCCGAAGAGCGTCACGGGTTGGTCCATCACGGGCTTCACGCCGGTCTTGCCCATCTTGACACTCACCCATTCATTTATTTTCGGCTGCACGCCGTAACAACACATCGATTGATCGCGCATGATCAACAACTCCGTGACAAGGCCACCCTCGACTTTCAACGGCAGCATGAATCCGGTAAGCGCGACCGGTTTATTGTCGAAGGTTTTGACCGACGCCGGGATTTGCGAATCCACGCGTAGCGTCATTGCGGCCGTATTGGTCGCCGGCGCGAGCAGTTCGTCGGAGACTTCGAAGGCGTAAGAAGCCAGCTTGTCGAATCCCACCACGTTATATTGCCCGATCTTCTTCGTCGCGCTACCCGTCGGCGCGTTTGAAGGAACGCTCGTGCCAATTGGCTGGCCGCGAATGTCCGCAGCGGCTTCCGGTACAGCTTCGCGCTTACAGGCAACCAGCAGCGATAAGGACAGCAAAACAAAAACAACTTTCATGATCGACTCACTTTGCCATTCAGCACGACGACTTCATTACGTTTCAGCCAACCCGTGCGGCGCGCAGCGTCCTGCACCATCAACCAGCTTTGATTTTCGGCCGTTTTCTTTTCGTCCAACACTTCGAGTTCTGATCCATCACGCAGTTGATAAAACACCTGCGATTCCTCGAGGGGACCGTAGCGCACGACCGTGTTGGGCACAATCACCACAGCCGCATCGGCCGCGCGTTCATAAAAGATAGTCGCTCCAAGCAAACATGCCATCGCCACGAAAGCCGCCGCGGCCGCAACCATCCAAATGCGGAGCGCCGATCGCCAAGACGCGCGAACTTCGCTGATCACCAGCAGAATGAACAGGACCCAGAAAGCGATGACGACGGTGATCGTCCATTCGTTCACCGTCAAGTTCGTCAACCATTGTTTCCATGCCGGCCCGGGCGCTTGTTCACTGCCGGTGACTTGCTTGCGGACAAACTGGAGGTTGAAACGGACGTTGGGGTCGCGCGGGGCCAAGCGCT
>DATENK010000623.1:0-3716 GCA_035275085.1 Verrucomicrobiia bacterium
CCGCCTCGGCCCAGATCCGCCCGCCGTGCTTCTGCACGATTCGGGCCGCGGACGCCAGCCCGATGCCGGTCCCTTCAAAATCCTCGGAGCGGTGCAGCCGCTGGAAGACGCCGAATAGTTTATGCGCGTACTTCATATTGAAGCCGACCCCATTGTCGCGCACGTACAGAACGGTTTCGTGGCCTTCTTCCTTCGCGCCAATCTCGATAACGGCCAGCGCGCGGGTGCGGCTATATTTCACCGCGTTCCCAAGCAGGTTCGCATATACCTGTTTCACCAAGCCAGGATCAGCATTGACCTCCGGCAAGGCACCGATGTGCCATTCGACCCGTCGCGTTCCAATGTCTTCTTTAAGCTCTTCAATGACTTCGTCCACCAGAGTTCTTAAAGACGTCCTTTGCCGCATTACGTCCTGGCGGCCAATCCGTGCCAGGTTCAGCAAGTCGTCCACTAGGTGCCCAAGGTTGCGGCTGCTATTGCTGATGCGGTCGAGGTACTTCTCGATCTCGGGGTTTAGGGTTTCCGCGAACTCCCCTTTCAAGACTTGCGCGTAGGCGTCGATGTGCCGCAGAGGCGCGCGCAAATCGTGGGCAACCGAATATGAAAATGCCTCCATTTCCTTGTTGGCCGCTTCCAATTCGGCGGTGCGCTCGTGAACTCGATGTTCCAGGTCTTCTTTTAAACGCAGCAATTCGGCTTCCGCTTCCTTCTGGCGGGTGATGTCCCGCGAAATAAACGAGCCGCCAATGATCCGACCTCGATTATCTCGGATCGGTGACACCGATAAAGAGATCGGAAATAACGAGCCATCTTTCCGCACGCGCACGCTTTCCAAGTGAGCGGGTTTGCCGCGGCTGACAATCGTAAAAACCTCTTGCTCCTGCGCGCGGTACTGTTCGGGGATGAGGAACTCGACGGTACGGCCGATGACCTCTTCGGCCGTGTAACCGAACATCTTCTCCGCGCCGACGTTCCAACTCAGGATGTGCTGCTGCAAATCCTTGCCGATGATCGCGTCGTCTGAGGATTCGACGATCGCGACGAGCAAGCGGCGCGCTTCTTCACCGGATTGGATGCGTTCGAGCATCTGGTTGAACGCATCGGTGAGCACGCCCAGTTCATCTTCGCTGCTTTTCTCAGCGCGCACTGAATAGTCGCGCCGTTCGGCGATGGCGTGCGCCACTTGCGTGAGCGCGAGGATCGGCCGGGAGACGCCGCGCTGCAATTTCCACGAGAGAAACCACGCCAGGCCGAGTGATGCCAGCAGGATGCCCGTGAGCGTAAGCAGATACACTTTCACGCGTTGGTTCAAAGCCGCCACACTCATTTGCAGATAGATCGTGCCTACCTGTCGCTGCCCCTCCATGACGGAGTTGAACACCACCAACGACCCGCGCTCAAAACGAGCGCCCAGCGGGGCCGGTGTTTGCGGAATCACAGCCGCCGAGCCGCTTTCACCGGGGCGACGGTATTGCGCAAATAACCGTCCATCTCTTGTGTACACCGCGCCGGCCAACAGGTGGCGTTCCTCCTCTAATCCCGAGAGCACCTCGTCGGCATCTTTATCGTCCTGGAAAACCAAAGCCGCTGTGCAGTTGCGGGCGACTATGTGCGCTAATGTCTCGACCTGATCGCGCAACTCAGCGCGAAAGGCGAGGACTTCATACGTCAAAAAGGCGCCAGCGGACAGCAACAAGGCCGCCGCGGCGACCAGAAGCATCGCCCGGGTTAACTTCCGGCCAATCGATCGTGTTCCGATTTTCAAACCACCTCTCATTCGGCTTTTACGAGCTCGGCGATACGCAGCAGCTTGGAACTGGCGCGCAACCCGGCCGCTTCCAATTGTGGCGCATTCACGATCATCCGGACGCGATCGCCGGCCGTAACCAAATTCACCATGCCCCCGTTTTGCGCGAATTGACCCATATCACTCACCGTCAGCGTATTCTTACCTTTCAAGGTTTTCAGAATTTCCGGGAGCTTCCTTGCCTCACTACGGCTTATAAACAAGATATGACAGGGCCCAATCGCGTCCACTGTTTCGCTGTATTTAACGACAATCCTGCGCTTTTGAATCATCTCCCCTTCAACCGCGCGGTCTAGACTTCGCCCGAATGGATTCTGTCCCACAACGCCAATGATCAGCGGCGATTCAGCGCTCGCAAATGCGTTGGCAGGCCAATCCACAAATTGCCCGAGATTGAAGAGGACTGCGGCCTTGATGTCATACTCGGTTGAAAAGCGTGGTTGGGCCGCGGCCAACGGAGTGACACCGAGCAGCATTAAGGCCAATGTCCAAAACCGACTGCAGGCGTGCGGAAATATGCCTTTTAAAAACGCCACGTCACCTTTCCATAAACGCCGTGTTCGACTTCCGGGCGCAACGGTCCAGCGGCGCCAAACTCAGGATGCTGATTGTCGAGAAGGTTTTGACCAACAACCGCGACTTCCCAATTTTTAGTAGGCCGCCAGCCAAGATGCAAATCCATCACCAGGTAGCTGGGCACGAACGGTTCGGGCAGGTTGTCGACGTATCGCAGAGTTGCATCGAACTCGAACCCTGCCGGCAGATCAATCAATGAACGGATAAAGAATTCATGGGTCGGATCATTTCCTTCGCCACTCCCACCCGTGGGGTCGGTGCTGGTGGGGGACGTATCCAGGTCTTTGAGCAGCAGCGTGTATCCTGCGTTCCAACGCCACCGATCGGTCAACTGAAAGCCTAATCCCACTGAGCCGCCGTACGTGATGCCGCGAATCTTATTTCCGAATACAATGGGCGTCACGCTGAATGCGCCGGCGGTCTCTTGCGGTCCAAATTCCAAGCTCCTTAAGTTATCGTACACATGGTAATACGCCGTCAAATCCAGCGACACGCGGCGTTGGGGTTGTGTGCGGTAACCGAGCTCGAACGACAAAAGTTCCTCAGGATCGAAATCGTCCGTGCCCCGCAACTCATAGTACGAGCCAGGCGGCAGCCCTGGACCGGCGCGCGGCACGCGGAAACGCAAATCGGCATCGAAGCGTGAGGGTGTCCGGACCGCGCGCGATATTGCGCCCCAGAACGTTTGCGTTTCGGTCGGTGTCCATGCGAAGCGTCCGCTAGGCTGGTATTCAAATCCGCTGTAATCGTTGTGTTCGAGCTTGGTCCCGAGCGTGACGCGGAACCGGTCTTCCGCCACGGTAATCTCGTCCTGAATGAACCCGCTGAAAACGTTGATGGTTCGCGAGGAAGGTTCCCAAAAGATCGTATAAGTGTTTTCAACATCATCCGTGGTCACATCGTAGCCGGCGCCCCAAACGACGTCATGCCTGCTCGCGAAAGGGAAGCGGTGTTGAAAATCCAAGTCGAATGTATGTCGGCTTTCGCCAAAGGTATCGGGAATGTCGCGCCGGCTGTAATCGTAATAGGCCTGCAACTGCAGATCGGATCCTGTCGATAATTCGCGCTGCCAACGCCCTAGCAGATTCGCGCCCTTGACGTCGGTCTTTGGATTTTCCAGGCGCGCAAAAGGCGCCACGGGTTCAAGGATAAGACGGGTATCTCGGATGCGGCCAGCGTACGCGTCCCCCTGAAGGGTCAGACGCGCTTGATCGGTCACGTCCCAATCAGACCGAAAGCCGCCTTGCGCTTTTTGCCAATCGTCCCACGCTTGTTCACCGTTCGGCAATGCAAACGAGTCGCGATCGAAACCCTTCGCATAAACGCGATAGAA
>DATENK010000624.1:0-2773 GCA_035275085.1 Verrucomicrobiia bacterium
AATCAGCTCTTAAAAAACTGGAAAGCAAAGGCATGGATTCGCTGGTGCTCGATCTCCGCAGCAACCCCGGCGGCTTGCTCGATCAGGCGGTGAAGGTCGCCGAAAAATTCCTGCCCCGGGGCCAACTTATTGTGTCCACCGAAGGCCGTGATGCCCGTCAGAAATCCACCTATCACGCGATGGGCGGCTACAAAGTCATGAACGTGCCCATCGTGGTGCTTGTGAACGGCGGCAGCGCCAGCGCCTCCGAGATCGTCGCCGGTTGTTTGCAGGATGCGACCGCGCTCGGTGTTTGCCGCGCGATCGTTGTGGGCGAGCAGAGCTTCGGCAAAGGTTCTGTTCAGAGCATTCTCCCGTTGCAGGATGGCTCCGCGCTGCGCCTTACGACTGCCAAATACTACACCCCCAGCCACAAAGTTATTCACGAACGCGGGATTTCCCCCGACATCATGGTCGCGATGAGCGACGAGGATGAGCGGGACGTATCCATGAAACGCCAACCAGGCGCCGTCGAAAGCCTCGATCCCAAAGAACAGGAGCGCATCAAAGACGTGCGCGACCTGCAGCTCGATCGCGCTCTAGACCTGCTGAAGGGCATCTCCCTTTATACCAAGCGCGCCCCGGGCGAAAAACGCGTCGTCAAAGGCGACAAGGTCGCGGCGTCGAAGTAGTGACCATTCTCGCCCTCGAGACTTCGTGCGACGACACCAGCGCCGCCGTGGTCCGTGATGGGCGCATTCTTTCCAATGTTGTCTCTTCGCAAATGCGCGTGCACAGCGAATATGGCGGCGTCGTTCCCGAACTCGCCACGCGCGAACACCTCCGCAACCTCCAAACCGTAGCCCGCGCCGCCTTTCAGAAAGCCAAAACTTCTCTGGAGGAAACCGACGCAGTCGCGGCGACTCAAGGACCAGGGCTGCCAAACGCGCTGATGGTCGGTTTCAAAGCCGCGCAAGCCATGGCTTTCGCCAGCCGCAAACCCTTCATCGGCATTCACCATATCGAAGCTCATCTGTATTCGCCGTGGATCGGCGCAGACCGCATAGAGCCCAACATATCGCTGATTGTCAGTGGCGGTCATACTCTGCTCGTGCATGTTCGACGCGCCTTGGATCATCAAGTACTCGGCTCCACCCTGGATGACGCCGCAGGGGAGTGCTTTGATAAAACCGGCAAGATGCTCGGCCTGCCGTACCCGGCCGGTCCCGAGATCGACCGGCTCGCTGAGCGCGGGGATCCGCGAACCTACGATTTCCCGCGCCCGTTGCTAAACGATCTCACTGATGACTTCAGTTTCGCGGGCCTCAAAACGTCGGTCCGCTATTTTCTGCAGAAGCATCCAGAGCTAATCGCATCAACACCGGCCATCTGCGACGTCTGCGCGAGCGTGCAAGCCGCGATCGTCGAGGTCCTCGTCCACAAAACTATTCGCGCCGCGAAACGCATCGCCGTGCGCGTCGTCACGGCCTCCGGCGGCGTGACGAGCAACCGTGCCCTGCGCCGCGACCTTGAAGCCGCCTGTCGCGTGGACGGCTTCACCCTGCGTCTCGCGGATCGCGCCGTCTGCACCGACAATGCCGGCATGATCGGTATTCTCGCCGAAATGAAACTGCGGACAAAACAACCGCCAACGCCACTCGACGCCAATATCGAACCCAGTTGGGCGCTGTCATGAAGCTGTTTTATACCGGGCCATTGATCAACGCCGAAATGCTCGTAACCATGCTCGAGAAGCACGGCATCGCCGCCGCGCAGCAATTCGCCGAACCCGAACTGCCCGATGACGGCGACTTGAACCGCCCGACTAAAGTCTTAGTTCCAGAAGCTGAGTACGACCGCGCCCACAAGCTCTTCTATTCCGAGCGCGAAGATGAATTGTAGGCTCCGAAGGTCCTCTGCTACCGTTCCCGGGTGTTTAGACTGTTGGTCGTGGTTACTTTGCTGTACTCGGTCGCACTCAATGCGGCCGAAAAGGTTTTTGATTTTAGTGACCTGAACGCCGGCGACGCACCACGCGGCTTCCGCAACGTAGTTGGCGGGCAAGGTAAGCCAGCGGAATGGAAAATTGTCCTTGATGAACTCCCCCACGCGTTCCCGAGCGTTACTGGCAAAGCGATTCCCACCAGTCGTCGGCCCGTGCTGGCGCAGCTTTCACGGGACCGCACCGATGAACATACGCCGATGTTCATTTACGACGGTGACGTGTTCGGGGATTTCAAACTGACGACGCTTTTCAAGCTCGTCGATGGTGAGGTCGAGCAAATGGCCGGGATCGCGTTCGGCTTCCAGGATGCCAACAATTATTATTACGTTCGCGCCAGCGCACTCGGGAATACGTTCAACTTCTTCAAAATCATCAATGGCCAACGTAGCCCGCCGACGGGCACCAAAGTCGAAATCCCCAAAGGCGCTTGGCACGAATTAGCTGTCGAATGCAACGGAAACACCCTGCGCGCATCCTTGAATGGCAAGGCTTTAATCCTCCTGCGTGAAGAGCAACCATTCGCACGTGGGAAGATTGGATTCTGGACCAAGTCCGACAGCGTGAGCTATTTCGCCGAGACCCGCGTCATTTACACGCCGCGTGAAAATCTGGCGCAAGCCCTCATTCGCGAGACGCTGCACAATTACCCCCGCCTGCAAGCTCTTTACATTTTTGCGCCGACGGTCGGCAGCAACGAACCCACATTGATCGCCAGCAGCGAAGCGACTGAAATCGGAAAGCCGGCGCCCCCTGAGGTGCGAGACGTCCTGGCCCGCAGCATCCCATATC
>DATENK010000625.1:0-11803 GCA_035275085.1 Verrucomicrobiia bacterium
GGCTGGCCCCAAGAAAAATTTTGATTGGCGGCTAGAAACCCCTGAGCGTGCATATGCGGCCGGCTTCCGGCGTCTCGGCATCGGCGCGCTCCATGGTCTGAGCGATTGGCGCCTCGAAGCGATCAGTTTGGCCGCTCACGCCGATTACCTGCTGCGCAATTGCTGGAAAGCGCAATTGACCATCTCGCTGCCCCGTCTGCGCCCCTGCGCGGGCGAATTCCAACCGCTCAGTCAGATGACCGACCGCGAACTCGTCCAACTAATCTGTGCATTGCGCATTATGTTCCCGGACGTGGGGTTGGTCCTGTCCACGCGCGAGCGCGCGAAGCTGCGCAATGGCCTCATTCCTCTTGGAGTCACTTCAATGAGCGCCGGGAGTCATACTGAACCAGGCGGTTACACGGGCGCCGGCCGGGAACACCTTCATCGCACCGAACGCGGCCGCATTGTCGAGCTTGCGTCGGGCGCTTCCGAATGGGCGACCCGCCAATTTGACGTCGCGGACGAACGGTCTGCGGAAGAAGTCGCCGAAACCATCCGCCAACTCGGCTATGAACCGGTCTGGAAAGATTGGGACGCCGCTCTCGTATGATCACCGCAAACGGCAAGGAAATGGAGGCCGACTTGCCCTGCACGCTGGAACAATTCCTTGTGTCGCAAAATCTTCTTCCACGCAGCGTCGTCGTGGAACACAACGGCCAGGCCGTTGCACCCTCCGAATTTGGCTCTCGTCAACTCGAACGGGGGGATTGTCTGGAAATCGTGCGTATTGTGGCCGGCGGCTAGGTCTTGTCGTTGGCTTTCCAGCCAAGTTCATTCGCCCGTTTGCGCCATTGCTGTATTCCATGAGCGCACGCTGTCACTACAACGTTTGTATCCCAGAGCATTTCAACGTGCTGCCATGGACATTCATGGTTGACCGCCTGAACGGTTCCGCGCACTTCGTCGACTGTTGCGTGGCCGGTCACGAAGGTTTCACGGTACAAAAATCCAAGTCGCATCAGCGCCTGTTCGTGACTTTCAATCTTTCCATTCAGGCTTGAAATGTCCACCGCCGTGCCAGTCACTTGCATCCAAAGTTTATCGATTCGGGACAGCCCTCGTACGTAGTAATCCTGCTTGTGTTTCTTCAAGGATTGGAGCCGCCATTTGTGAAATTCACGCCGGACAGGAGGCAAGGACCCGACAATCACCAGCGTCACCGCCACGGAAACCACCCACACCAAACACCAATTCCTGAACAGACGCATTTCTACTCCTGACTAGGATAGCAGCTTCTGCGAAAACTGCATCTTCTTCAGTTCAACGTAAATGACCGGCGGAAGGTTCGGTGGTTACTACACTGCAAAAGTCACGCCGCCCCAGGACGCGCACGTGATAAGCGATGAATAAACGATAACAGAGTGCGAGTTACGAATAGCGCCATGCTTGACAAGAGCGGCGGGGTGCCGCATTCGAGGGTGGCGTGAGGGATGATGCATAGGTTGTTTTCAGCGGATGCGAACGCGGATGCGCGAGAGATCGTGCTTGAAGGTCGCGAGGCGCATCATGCGGGGCATGTATTGCGAATCAGGCCCGGCGAAGAAGTGGCCGTGTTGGATGGGAAGGGTGGTGAGTATGTGTGCCTGGTGCTTGACGTCCGGAGGCACTCGCTCAGGGTCGAGGTCAAGGACCGGAAAATGGCCGAGCATGCGCCCTACGAAGTGACGTTGTTCCAGGCCCTGCCGAAGGGCAAGGCGTTCGAGACGATTCTGCGAAAGGCGACGGAACTAGGGGCGTATCGCGTAGTGCCTTTGCTTACGGAACGAGTCGTGACCCGGGCCGAGAAGCACGAAAAATGGCAATGGGTGATGATCGACGCGATGAAGCAATGCGGCAATCCGTGGATGCCGTTGCTGGACGCGCCGGAGAAGTTGGTGGGTGCGATGCGGCGCACAAAAGAGTTCGATTTGAATTTGGTGGGATCATTGCATGAGGGGAGGCGTCATCCGCGGGAATGGCTGGACGGAAAACGGTTCAAGCGTGTTTCCATATGGGTCGGGCCAGAGGGGGATTTTACGCCAGCGGAACTGGAAGCGTTAGAGAAGGCAAGCGTTAAGCCGATGAGTTTAGGCAGGTTGGTGTTGCGCAGCGACACGGCGGCGATTAGTTCGTTGGCCATCATCAATCACGAATTGGAGTTTGCGTGTATCGCGACAAAAAAGTCGTAGTGGTAATGCCGGCGTACAACGCCGCGAAGACGCTCGTGCAAACATACGAGGAGGTGATGGCCCAGGGCGTGGTGGATTTAGTGATTGTAGTGGACGACGCCAGTCGAGATGAGACAACGGCGATCGCCGAGAAGCTGCCCAATACACAGGTGCTGAAACATCCGAACAATCTCGGGTATGGCGGTAACCAGAAGACGTGTTATCGCCTCGCGCTCGAGGCAGGCGCGGACATCGTGATCATGGTCCACCCGGATTACCAGTACACCCCGAAGCTGATTCCAGCGATGGTGAGCTTGATCGCTAACGGCGTACATCCTTGCGTGCTGGGCAGCCGGATTTTGGGAGGGCACGCTCTCAAGGGTGGCATGCCGTGGTGGCGGTATGTGTCGAACCGTTTCCTGACCTTGTTCAGCAATATCTTCATGGGGGCGAAGCTTTCCGAATTTCATACCGGCTATCGGGCTTTTTCGCGCGAAATTCTGCAGCGCTTGCCGCTGGAGGTGAACTCGAACGATTTCATTTTCGACAATCAAATGCTCGCGCAGGTGCTCTGGTTTGGATATACAATCGGCGAAGTGAGCTGCCCGACACTGTATTTTGGGGAATCGTCGTCGATCAATTTTCGACGGAGCGTGAAGTATGGTTTTGGCTGTCTGGTAATGGCGCTGATGTATCGAATGGCCAAAATGAAGGTTATCAAATCGAAGTATTTTCCTGCGCATGAATGACCCCCGCCGGGCCCGCGTTCTAGCGCTGCTGCTGGCGATCGGGACGCTGCTGGCTTTTTGGCCGTCGCGGCAGTTCGAGTTTACCAATTACGACGACGAGGATTACGTCTATCGGAATCCGACCGTGATGAAAGGCCTGACGGCCGACGGTGTGCGCTGGGCATTCACGACCGGACACATGGCCAACTGGCATCCGCTAACGTGGCTATCGCACATGTTGGATTGCCAGTTGTGGGGGGTGAACCCGGGGGCGCACCACATGATGAGTGTGGTGCTGCACGCGGCAGCGACGGTGTCCCTGTTCTTCGCGTTGCGGCGAATGACCAAAGCCACGGGGCGCAGCGCGATGGTGGCGGCGTTGTTTGCGTTGCATCCCTTGCATGTGGAGTCGGTCGCATGGGTGGCGGAGCGCAAGGACGTGTTGAGCGGATTGTTCTGGATGCTCACGATGTGGGCCTATGTGTGGTACACGGAACGGCCGGGGGCATTGCGGTATTTGACGGTGGCGGCGGCATTCGCGCTCGGTCTGATGGCGAAGCCGATGCTCGTGACATTGCCCTGCGTTTTGTTGTTGCTGGATCATTGGCCACTAAAGCGGGGATTGCGCTGGCTGGAGAAACTGCCCCTGTTCGCACTGAGTGTTGCCTCGTGTATCGCGACGGTGATCGTGCAACACAAGGGCGGCGCCGTTTTCGAATTCGCGAAAAAGCTGTCGGTGGGCGCGCGCGTGGCCAACGCATTCATTGCGTACGTTTCGTATCTGGGGAAGATGGCGTTGCCCGAAGAGCTTGCGGTTTTGTATCCGCATCCGGGGCACTGGCCGATATTGCCGGTGATTGGCGCGGCGGTGATCCTGATGGCGATCACAGCCGGCGTGGTCGTGTTTGGCAACAGTCGGCCGTATCTGACGACGGGATGGTTTTGGTTTGTGGGGACGTTGGTACCGGTGATTGGGCTCGTGCAAGTCGGCGAGCAATATATGGCGGACCGGTATACGTACATTCCATTGATTGGAATTTTTATCGCGCTGGTTTGGGGTGGTGCGGACATGCTTGCCACGATGCCGCGGCGCAAGGTGGCAATTGGTTTCGCGGTGGTGGTCTCGCTGGCGATGTGCGTGGTGGGAACAAGGCGGCAACTGGCGTATTGGCACGATAGCGTCAGGCTCTTTGCACGCACCGTTGCAGTCACCGGTGAAAATCCGACTGCGCGTTACAACCTCGCGCAAGCGTTGAGCACGCGCGGGCATTTGAAGGAGTCGCTGCCACATTATCAGGAGGCCTTGCGCTTGCGCCCGGAATATCCGGAAGCGTTGAACAACCTTGGGTTTACCCTGGCGCTGATGGGGCGAGTGACGGAGGCGACAAATCATTATGAGAAAGCCGTACAGCTTAATCCGAAGCTCACCTCGGCCCAGGTGAATTATGGGTTTGCATTGGTCACGCTTGGGCAACCGGATCGCGCGATAGCGCACTTTGAGAAGGCGTTGAAAGAAGGCCCGCCGATGCCGATCGTGCACTTCGGATACGGACGTGCACTCCTGGGAGCCGGCAAGGCCGATGACGCGATCATGCAATTCCAGGAGGCGCTGCGGAGCGAACCGAATTATGCAGAGGCGATTTTTTATCTCGGCCTCGCGTTCGCGGGAAAAGGCCAAACTGACGAAGCGATCAAATACATTCAACGTGCGGTGCAACTCGCCCCGCAAGCGCCCGAGGCGCGCATGCACCTCGCGCGGCTTTACGCCGGGCAAGGCAAAGCCAAAGAGGCCAGCGCAGAATACAAGGAAGCGGTCCGGCTAAATCCAAATTATCCGGAGGCGCTGAACAATTACGCCTGGTTATTGGCGACGCATGCTGACGCCGAAGTGCGCAACGGCCACCTCGCGGTTGAATTGGCGGAACGCGCATGCGAGTTGACTCAATTCAAGGTTCCGTTGTTTGTCGGGACACTGGCCGCGGCCTGCGCGGAGGTCGGCCGGTTTGATGAGGCGATCAAGATGGCATCGAAGGCGCGCGAACTGGCGGCAGCGCAGCAACAGGAGGCGTTGGTGAAAAAGAATAGCGAGCTGATCGCGCTGTATCGGGCGGGAAAAGCTTATCGCGAGAATTGAGGATGCGCGTGCAGTTTGGCGAGGGTCGCCGGCGTTAGAGGCGCTTTGCGATAAACGGGCAGCCAGAGCGGTTCGGCGCTATGTGATCGCTGGGCGCGTTCAAGCCAACGCCTATCCAACGGTTTTCTAATCAGCGAAATGACATTTGCAGCGATGGTGGTTTCCTCTTTGCGCGCGACGGGTTCACCGTGGCCGACGTAAAAGCCCGCGAGGAGGAGCGAAACGCGAAATAGGGTGCTGCGGGAAAAATTGGCGAGCGAGCAGGGACGTTCCAGGGCTCCGAACACGCGCTGAAAGAGCTCGACGGTCCACATTTCGGGATTCTTTGCGGGCGAGAACGGATCGAAGAGGATGGCATCGGGAGGCGGCAGAGCATTGTTCAGCAGCTCCGGAAAATTTCCGAGGTGAAGCTGCCAAATCACTCGCTCGAAGCGTGCTTCACGGTGCGTTAGGAGAGATTCGAGCTGAGCGTGAAAGGGTTTCAGATATTCAAGTTCAGTTGTGTGTGCGACAGCGAAACGCAGTGGCTCTGTCGTCGAATCGAAACTGAGCAGGAGCAATTGTCGGCCGGGGGTTGCGTTCAGGACGGCGATGGCGTTCGCTGCCGCGCCGAGCCCGACATCCCAAACAACAAAAGGCCGGTCATGGTCTGCCGCGCGCACTGCAATTTGCAATTGACGGACATACAACGCTTCGGCTTCCGCCAGCGGACCGATGGCTGGGTGCATCGTTTCGCCATACTCGAGCGAGCGCAGGCTGAAAGCGCCATTGCGAAGTTTTACAAGTTCGTAACTCACAAAGCACTTGCGACGGGCGACGAGTTGTGGTTTGGTGCGGGCGTTCGTATGAAATTCATGATTGCATTAACAGCATTTGCGCTTTTTGGCATCGGCGGAGCAAGCGCAGAACCGTTGAAGGAAGGTGAAGCCGCCCCTGAATTTGCGCTCAAAGGAAGTGACGGCAAAACGCACAAGCTTTCTGACTACAAAGGCAAGAAAGCGGTGGTGCTGGCATGGTATCCGAAGGCGTTCACGCCCGGCTGCACCGCGGAATGCAAATCGATGCGCGCGAACAGTGCGGAATTGAAGAAATATGACGCGGTGTATTTCGCGGTGAGTTGCGATACGCCCGAGCAAAACAAGAAATTTGCGGAATCGCTGGATGCTGATTACCCGATTTTGAGCGATCCCACCTGCGAGACGGCGAAAGCCTACGGCGTCCTGCCCCCGGAAAAGAAGACCGCGTCGCGGGTGACATTTTACATTGGAAAAGATGGAAAGATTTTACAGGTCGATAGCAAGGTTAAGACCGCCAGCCACGGCGAGGATATTGCTGCCAGGCTGAAGGAGCTTGGAGTGCCCGAAAAGAAGAAGTCTTAAACCGGCATTTCACCCCCGAATCCTCGCGTTTAGCCCCTCAGGGACGCAGCCGGCCCCTATTCGACATAAGGGAAAACCCTAGGATAGCAAAATCACCAATAATGGTTACTTATTTTCAACGCAATAAGCGCTAGAATCCTCTTGACGCTTGGGAGGTAAAACGATAAAACGCTGCCCGAGTTCTCCGGGTCTAGGAAGACGTGTCCGTATGGAGTTAAAAATTGTTGATTTGGTGTCTGCTGACTTTTTGTCTGCGGACGGCAGCACTCCCTTAGCGAAGCGGGTGCTTGATGCTGTTGTGATAGTCGTAGGATTGCCGGTAATCGTACCGGTGATGCTGGCCATCGCTTTGTACATCAAACTGGCTTCGCGCGGCCCGGTTTTCTTTCGCCAGGAACGCATCGGCTACTATGGACAGCCGTTCACCATTTATAAATTCCGCACCATGCATGTGAATGCGCCCACCAATGGGCATGAGAATTACCTCAAAGACCTGATGCAATCTTCGCAGCCCATGACGAAGCTCGATGCCAAGGGCGATGCACGGCTCATCCGCGGCGGTGGAATTTTGCGAGCGACGGGTTTGGACGAATTGCCGCAACTGATCAACGTGTTGCGCGGCGACATGAGCGTCGTGGGTCCGCGGCCATGCACCGCATACGAGTACGAACAGTACTCTCCCTGGCATAGCCGTCGACTCGAAGCGTTGCCTGGTTTGACTGGGTTATGGCAGGTAAGCGGAAAGAACCGGCTGAGTTTTGAACAGATGATTGAGTTGGATATCCATTATGCCGAGAACAGTTCAGTCTGGCTCGATCTTAATATCATGCTGAGGACGTTCCCTGTGCTATTTGGACAAATGGGTGAAGCCATTCGCAGGTGGTTGCCGAAATGCTTGAGAACCAAGGTTGTGGTCCTCGAACGCGAAGAAGCCGGACCGCCGGCTGTGCGTGTGGAAAGATTTAGTCGATGGTCGTTAAGAACTCGTAGGAACAAAAAATGCCAAACCCGTTTAAAGTTGGAGTCGTCGGATGTGGATACTGGGGTCCGAACCTGATTCGGAACTTCCGTACGCTGAGTGATTGCCGAGTGAAGCTGATGTGCGATTTAAACGCACAGCGGCTGAAGCACGTAAACTCGTTATACCCTGAAATCGAGGGGACCGCCGATTTTCATCACATGCTTAATGGCGCCGGACTGGACGCCGTGGTGATCGCCACCTCAGTGCGCCAACATTTCCCCATGGCCAAAGCCGCGCTCGAGACTGGCAAACATGTTATGATCGAAAAGCCGATGGCGACGTCGGCAGCCGAATGTGAGGAGTTGAACGATCTGGCAAAGCGCAACGGCCTCGTGCTCATGGTAGGCCACACGTTTTTATATTCATCGCCTATTCGCAAGATGAAGCAAATTATCGAATGGGGCGATATTGGAGAGATTCGTTACATCAGTTCGCGCCGGCTCAATCTCGGGTTGTTCCAGAAGGACATTAATGTGACCTGGGACCTGGCGCCGCACGATATTTCAATCGTGCTGTATGTTCTGGGGGAAACACCGCTCAGTGTGAATTGCACTGGTAACGCCCATGTCACTCCGGGGGTAGAGGATGTCACTACCATGTGCATCAATTTCCCACACAACCGCCTGGCCACCATCCAGAGCAGTTGGCTGGATCCGCGCAAGGTGCGGGAAATGACGATTGTGGGCACCAAACGAATGATTGTGTACGACGACGTGCAGCCGATCGAAAAAATCCGCATCTATGACATGCGTGTCGAGCGTCCGCCCCATTACGACAATTTCGCCGAATTCCAATATTCGTACCACTACGGCGACAGCTATATCCCATACGTTAAACAGGAGGAGCCTTTGAAGGTGGAGTGCCAGCATTTCCTGGATTGCATTCAGCACGGCAAAGCGCCCATTACGGGTGGCAAGGAAGGCATGGAAGTCGTCCGTATCCTTGAAGCCGCAAATGCGTCCCTGAAACAGAATGGAGTTGCCGTCCCTTTTGAGCCGGCGGCGTCGCTGACGCCGCCTGCCGCTAAAAGGTCCAGGGAGGAGCCAGCGCTCATGGCGCAGGGATGAGTCAGGTCCAGATGGACGAACTCCCAACCTACAACCGGATTGCGGCGAACGTGAAGCTCGGCCGCGATGTAAAGATTTTCGGCTTTGCCAATCTGTACGGGTGCGACATTGGCGACGAAGTGAAGATCGGGACCTTTGTGGAAATCCAAAAAGGAGTCAGGGTCGGCAAACGCTGCAAGATATCCAGCCATTCATTTTTGTGCGAAGGTGTGACTTTGGAAGACGAAGTATTCATCGGGCATAATGTCACGTTTATCAATGATTTATATCCGCGTGCGGCAACGGCCGGCGGCGCATTGCAGACCGAAAAAGACTGGAAGTGTGTTCCCACAGTTATCAAAAAAGGCGCCTCGCTTGGCTCGAGTGTCACGGTGCTTTGCGGCGTCACGATTGGCGAACGAGCTGTCGTTGGCGCGGGCAGCGTGGTGACCAAAGATGTTCCGGCGGACACAGTGGTAGCCGGCAATCCAGCGCGACTGTTAAAAACCCTTCCCCGAGAGTAAATTTTGTGCAGGTTCCGTTTTTAGATCTCAAAGCCCACCACGACCCCTTAAAGGACGAAATCTATGCCGCCATCCAGGAAGTGATCGCAGTCAATGCTTTCGCCGGCGGGCCGTTCGTGGAGAAGTTCGAGAAGGAGTTCGCATCGTTCTGTGATTGCGCCCATGCGATTGGCGTGGGTAACGGCACCGACGCGCTGTGGCTGGTGATGCTGGCGCTCGGAATCGGGCACGGTGATGAAGTGATCACGGTGCCCAATTCGTTCATGGCCACCGCCGAGGCGATCAGTTACACCGGCGCCAAACCAGTCTTTGTGGACGTCGATGAAGCGACCCAGTTGATGGATCCCAAGCTGATCGAGCGTGCTATAACGCCGCGCACGAAAGCCATCATCCCCGTGCACTTGTATGGGCAATGCGCGGACATGGACCCGATTCTGGAGATTGGCAGAGCACGCAAAATTCCGGTGATCGAAGATGCGTGTCAGGCGCACGGGGCGACCTATAAGGGACGGAAGGCGGGCAGCCTCGGAATTGCGGGCTGTTTCAGTTTTTATCCGGGCAAGAACCTTGGGGCATTTGGCGAAGCAGGAGCGGTGACTGCGAATGACGCGGATCTCGCGAAGCGCATCCAAATGTTCCGCGATCATGGCCAGGCGAAGAAGTACTACCATGCGGTGATCGGTTGGAATGCGCGCATGGACGGCATTCAAGGCGCAGTTTTGCGGGTCAAACTCAAGTATTTGGCCAAAAATAATGCACGACGTCTGGCTCATGCCGATCGTTACGACAAACGGTTTTCGGATACGGGAGCCGTTAGGGTAGTCGAACGTGCCGCTTACGGGATCCCGGTTTACCATCTTTACGTGGTTCGTGTGCGCGAACGCGAGGAATTTATGAAGGAATTGGGCGCGCGCGGGGTCGGTACGGCGATCCATTATCCGGTACCAATTCACTTGCAGGAAGCGTATGCATCTTTAGGCGTCAAACGCGGACTACTACCCGTTTCAGAAAAGGCGGCGGAGGAGATTGTATCACTGCCAATGTTTCCAGAATTGACGGAACAACAGGTCGAGACAGTGATTCGGGAAGTCAAGGCGGTGGCACGCTAAAGCGTGAACACCGAGACGATCTTTCATTCCGAGGAATGGATGAGCGTGCTTCAGGAAACATACGGATTTAAACGGATGTGCGTGAGGGACAGCGGGGGAGGACGAATGCCGTTGATGGAAGCCTCAAGTTTGGTTAGCGGCAGGCGGGGGGTAAGCCTGCCCTTCACTGATCATTGCGAACCGCTGGCGGATTCGCAGGACAAATTTAACGAACTTTGGAATAGCGCTCTGGAAACGGGAAAGGCAAGGAATTGGAGGTATGTCGAACTGCGCGGAGGCAAGAAATGGCTGCCGGGTGCGATACCATCCCTTCGGTTCCATCGCCATGTCCTGAACCTCGCCGACGGCGAAGATGCTGTTTTTGGCCGTTTTGAGGGCAGTGTCAGGCAAGCTATCCGCAAGGCGCAAAAATCGGGGGTTCAGGTGGAGAAAACACACGATTTGGAGGGGATGCAGACGTATTATCAATTGCATTGCGGCACGCGCAAAAAGCACGGATTACCGCCGCAACCATGGGTATTTTTCTTGAACATCGTGAGGCACCTCATGTCGAAAGGCCTAGGAGTTCTCGTCCTGGCAAGGATCGACCAGATTGCCGTGGCGGGAGCTATTTTTTTTTGTGGCCGGCAAGGCGTCTACAAGTTTGGCGCTTCCGACGAGAACAGGCAGGAGGCGCGGGCGAATAACCTCGTCATGTGGGAGGGTATCCGCTGGCTCGCGGCAAAAGGCAGCGAGGAACTGGATTTTGGACGCACGTCACTGGATAATGAGGGGTTGCGGCGATTTAAAACGGGCTGGGGAAGCAAGGAAAGCACGCTGGAATACGTGAAATACGACCTGAGGCGAGCGTGTTTCAGGGTTGACAAAGATCGCGCTACGGGCTGGCATAATGAGATTTTTAGCAGGATGCCGATAGCATTACTGCGGGCTGCCGGGACCCTGATGTATCGGCAGATGACGTAGTCACTGACATGACTGACGAAAATACAACTCAACCGGCGGGAATTCGCCTGGAAGACATCCTTTATACGCTGTTTCGGCGAAAATGGATGATTCTGGGGTTCTCGGCGGCAGGGGTGATTGCGGCTGGCGCGCTCTTTTTGACCAAAAAGCCGATTTACCAATCGGAAGCCAAGCTGCTGCTGCGTTATGTGCAGGAGAATCGGTCCGCCAGCACGGTGGACAAGGATGCGCAGATCAAGTCCCCTGACGTCTCCGGCGATGGCATCATCAACTCGGAGAAGGAGATTCTGAGCAGCCTGGACCTGGCGATGCGGGTGGCGGAAATCATTGGACCGGAGAGGATTGCGATGAGCGTCGGCAAGGAGACGAACCTGAGCAAAGCGGCGATTCTGGTGCAGCGCGGGCTGGATGTAAGCGTCGCGCCGAAGAGCAGCGTCATTCGGCTGCTCTTTACCCACACCGATCCCGAGGTGGCGCAAGCGGTTCTCACTCAACTTATCAAGAGTTATCTCAAGAAGCATGTGGAGTTGCACCGAGGGCAGGGGGATTTGGAGACATTTTTGGCGCAGCAGACGGACACATTGAAGGCGCGTCTGAACCAGACGGATGACGCCCTGCAAAAGATTAAGGAAAAGACCGGTGTATTTTCGCCAGAGGAAACGGCCAAGGCACATGCCGCCCTGGCGGCCAAGGTACGCCAGGAACTGTTC
>DATENK010000626.1:0-5290 GCA_035275085.1 Verrucomicrobiia bacterium
CAGGATCACCACCGCCTCGACATCCCGCTCGCCCACCCACTGCGGCGTTGTCAGCTTTGGAAATTCCGAATGCGGATAAAACGGATCATCCCCGTCCAGATACGTCAAGCGGTTGGCGTGCGAAGCACCCCAAATCGGCAAAGCCAGAGCGAGCCAGGCAAAAACAAAAAGAAATTTCATGCGCCTGTTCCTGTCGACCCGTTTGCAAGCAGATTCAACTCGCCCACGATTCTGGTGTTATCAACGGATATCCCGCCGGTTTCAAGCATCTCTGCTGGATTCGCATAACCCGGGATGATGCGCCGCAATTGCTCCGGCGAAGCGCCGAGGTGGTTGCGGATCAATTCGCCGAGCACCGAGCGATAATCCATCATCCGCCGAAGGTAACGCCCATTGACCTTGAACATCGAGCCGTTCGGCCCCACCTGCCACGGAACAGAGTGGCCATTGTAGCTATCCGCTGGGCTGCATCCGAAAATCCCTGACCGGCTTAACTCGGCATTGAATCCCTGCACGTTCCCGCCACACAGCAGCATCAGTCCGCCCTCTGCATGGTCCGTTCCCAACGAACTGTTTTCGACCGTCGTGCGTCCAAATTCCGTCATCACGACTACTACCACATCCTTCCACCCGGCCTGCGCTCCTGCCATGGCTTGCGATCCTCCTTTGCCATAAATCGTGAAAAACTTCCGCAACGCGTACAGTGCCCAGCCCACGTTGCGCAACAAGGATGCATGAGTGCCCGTCACATTTCCCTGATTCACATGCGTGTCCCATCCGTCCAATTCTGTCCCGGCGATGACCGCGTCCGTCTGGTTCAAAATCAAGGCCGCGGCCTTAAGCGCTTGAAAAAGCGGATAGCCGCCCGGACTCACCACAAACTTGTCCGGCGAATTATTGTGCAACGCCCCTCCGCCGTTTTTGAAAACATTTGTGGGGAACAAATGATACCGCTCGCTTTCTCCATCCAGCATTTGGTCATCCATGAACGTATTCGCGTCTTCCTCGAAGTGGATGTCCGCAAGGATGCCTTGGGCTTCGACCAGGTTGCGGTAATGCAGGCGCAGCAACTCGCGATTCGGTTTGCTGGCAAAAGGGATGGTGTTGGCGAACCTCAGGCTCTCGATCGTGCGCTGCTTGCCGGCCGCATTCCCGGGCACTCCGATCAATTGGAATTCCGACGGGTCAGGCATGTTCAACAAGGCGCCCTGCTTCCCCTGCAGCAGCAGCGGCAGCGCCGACTGGATCGACACGCCCGCCAGCGGACGGTTGTGCAAGAGTTCTGCTTCGGCCAGCGTTCGGTAAAAAACGCCTTCCGAAGCGTTGGTATTCGGCATCGCATTTTCCCAATTCATTTGGGATTCGAAGTGCGACCGGTTTTGCCGCGGATACCCGACGCGATGCAACAACGCGAGTTCCCCCGCATTGTACGGCTGCGCCAGGAAGCGTAGCGAAGGGTGCAGCGCCGCAAAGCCATTTCCGCAAGGGATGCCGAAGCCGTACCCAAAAGTGGCATCGCTCGAGGACGAGTTCTGGATCTCCACGCAGGGTCCGGTGGCGTCGTAGTCGGAACCCGGATCCGTGGGGATGCGCAGCGTGGGGCGGCTGATGGCGTACGCCGGGTCCGCAATCGGAATCAAAGAGTTCAACGCGTCATTTGCCCCGCGCAAAAAAATGAACAGCAGCTTCTTACCGTTCGATCCTATTGTGCCGCCTTGCGCCAGGGCGCGTTTCATCATCCATGGCACATCGGTCAATGTCGCCAGCGCCACCGCGGTGCTGCGCGTCAGAAACGCGCGCCGGGTAATAATATTCAAGCTGCGCATGTTTATTGTTCCGAAAATGGTTGCAGCGACAACAAAAGCGCCACGGCCGCGCGCACGCGGATATCGTAAGGACTTCCAGCTTCCGCGCTAACTGTCAGTTCGTTGAAGGGCGTCGAACTCGGTGGTGCCTCCAAAGTCCCCTTGTTTAAACGCGCCATCACAAGGTCGCGATATAAAGCTAGATTGGCCGCTCCTTCCCCGGGATATATTATTTGCAGCAGGTAAGCCGCGACCGCAGCCGTATCGTTCAAAGATGCGGCCGGTAATTTGGCTATCAATAACCGAACGGGGCTCACCCGAGTGCCGAAACCCGCAATCAGCTTGTCCGGATGCCCATTCGAAAGGCACATGGATTGCACAAAGCGTATCCGCGCGCTCAATCCGCCCGCACTGACCCACGCCGCGGCCGTTTCGGGATAGCCGTCGGGCGCCCCCCGATCAAACAAGAGCATCTTTCCCTGGTCGGTTAGGGCGCGTTCGATACCGTAACCGTCCATTCCTGCTGACAATTCGCCAGAACCCACGTCTGCCATCAAAGCCCGTACAGCGCTAGCACAAAACTCCAGAGGAGTTTTCACTTTCTGCTGGTTTGCGCGCTGACTCCGGAACAACTCGGAGTTTACGATGGTTGCCGCCACGGTCCAAATCTGGCCTTTCGGTTCGCTACTGTCCCAGGCCGTCATGCAATCGTGGACCAGTTGGGCTTCCGCGGATAGGTTCGTGCGCGTGTAATCGTAAAAGTCCGAGTGAGTTGCCGGATTTGGAAAACCGTCGTGCACCAGCAAACGACAGAGCTTTATGCTGATGTATTCCATGGTGAATGGCTGGTTCGCGAGGTGAGCGATCACGTCGTATCCGTCCTGAATTCCATTTCGGCCATCGCGTTCCGGCAGATCCAATTGATAGCCGCGCCGGGCCCAAGCCTCCCCAAAGCGCACGGGCACGGTTTTATTGGTGAAAATGACCTTAGAGTTAGTCTGCCGATGAAAACTTTCCGAATAGTTAAACACCCACACGCCAGTGTGATTGGTATAGGAATCATCCGCACCCACCAGCGGCGTAGCGAAAACGTTTGTATAATCCTCCGGTGCGACCAGGTCCGCCCGCCAGCCCATCCACGCCGGAGCCATAGCCTCGATGTCATCCTGGTCGTAGCCATTATCGACGCCGTAGGTGAATAATTCGAGGAGCTCCCGCGCGTAATTCTCGTTTGCGATGCGCGAGTTCGCGCCATTCAACACCGTGTCGAGATACAGAATCATGGCGGGGCTTTCCGCGCTGATGCGCAGGAGATCATAGAACGTGCATTGAGGCTGCAGCAACGCGTCACGCCACCGCTTGTTTTCCGTATACTCGAACTGCGTGGCGATTTGGCGGACCATCGCGCAATACGTGCA
Source organism: Verrucomicrobiia bacterium (assembly GCA_035275085.1). Lineage (GTDB taxonomy): Bacteria > Verrucomicrobiota > Verrucomicrobiia > Limisphaerales > DATENK01 > DATENK01. Next base: position 3,224 of record DATENK010000626.1, read on the forward strand.
CGGCGGATCGGTATAAAGATCAAAAAGATACGCGTAGCTTTTTCCATGGCGGGTCACAAAGTGGTTCTCCACAAACTGCAGCATGATCTCCAGCAGTTGCCGTTTCGCATAAACCGCGCGCAACGTATGCCACGCCACCAGGTCCGAATAGCTGGTATGGAATTCCGTCACCACCTCATCAGGCCGCGCCATCATGAGGCCGATGAATTCAAGGTCCGGAGAAGTCTGCTCCGCTGTTTCCGTTATTGCCCAGGGCGCCAGTTGCTCCGAAATGTAGGCTTGTGGGCCGATCGAACGCACCCGCTCCAATTCATCAGGCGTCTGCCCGTACGCGAGCCGATTCAACACCGTCGCCGTCAACAACGCATTGGAATCCATTTGCGTGGCCTGCACGCGAAACAGACGCTGGTTTGTCGTCGGCCCTTGCCACCGAAAGCCCAGCAATGTGCCGCTGAGATCCGGCGCGAAAGGCTCCGCTGCATCGGCTGCTGATTCGATCGTATAACTCTCCGCCGCCGGATAGGGCGTGAACTCGATCCGGACCTCGCCATTGGTGAGCACGATTTGCAATTGCAAATCCGCTCCGGCAACAGCCCCTGTAATGCCAATCAGCCAAAACACCAGCAGCCAATTGGCACGACGCGTCATAATAAATCACCAATCGCGTGAAAGTCGGTGGCTGTTTTTACTACGACGGTGTGGACGCAGGAAAGCCCAATCTTGCTCAGGCTCCTCCAAGCCTGCACCGTTACTGCAGTGAAGTCACCGGCTGCCGATTACGCGCACGATAAAAGAAGTAAATCGGCGCGCCGATCAGCACCAGGCCGGTGCCGAACGCGCAGTTGATCAGGCCCGGTTTCCCCGCCGCCACCGCCGCGCGATAATTCACCACGTCGTTGTAAATCGTGAGGAACAAAAAGGTTGCTGAAAAAATGACAAAGATCCCCGGCACCCATGGGTATCCCGGAACTTTGTAAGGCCGTGGCGTGTCCGGTTCCCTGCGCCGCAAGACGAAGACACCAAACACACCGAGGCCGTACGAAATCCACGCCACAAAAATCAACGTGTCCGTCAGCATGTCAAACGTGCCGCTGAACACCAGGGCGCTGCTCCACGCGGCTTGTGCGATCAACGACGCTCCTGGCGTGTGAAATCGAGGATGCACCCGACCGAAAAACGCTGGAAACACATTCCGTTGCGCCATCGCGAAATACACGCGCGCGCTCGAAAGCACCACCGCGTTGTTCGCACCGAACGTCGAGATCATCACCACCACCGCGATCCATTTCGCGCCTCCGGAAAACACCTTCTGCGCCGCATCCGCCGCGACTAGTTTGGATTGCGCCATTTCGTCCACCGGCAGAACCCAGCAATAGCCCAGGTTCATTGCCAGATAGAGCGCCGTTACCACGAGCATCCCATACACCGTCGCCCGCGGCAGAACGTGTTGCGCGTCCCGAATTTCTCCCGCGATATAGGATGCCTTGATCCAACCGTCATACGCCCAAAACGCTCCTTGCAAGGCCGCCGCGACCGCCATCACCATAGCCAGCCCATCCTTCCGAATCACGGTGCTCGCCGTCGTCAGGTTCGCAAAATTCCCGCCCGAGCTTGGCAGAAACATAGCTCCCAGCAACAGCAGCATCCCCGCTATCTTCGCTACGCTGAACAGGTCCTGCACCATCCCACCCGCGCGCACGCCAACGTAATTCACCATCGTTAGCACCACGATTACAGCGACGGCGAACACCTTCACGCCGAACTCATGAAACGGGCGAACGTCGCCGATGAACGGCAAGTGAATCGCCCACGCCGCCGCCTTCGGTCCAAGATCGCCCAAAGTCACAAATTGCGTCGAATACTCTGCGAATACATAGGCAAGCGCGGCGATTGAAGCGGTCTGGATCACGGCAAACACCCCCCATCCATATAGATACGCGACGAACGGCCCGTACATGCGCTCGAAATAAACGTATTGTCCGCCCGTCTCCGGAATCATCCCCGAAACTTCCGCCGTCGCCAGAGTGCCGAACATGGTGATTACCCCCGCGAGCACCCAAACGCCCA
>DATENK010000627.1:0-3015 GCA_035275085.1 Verrucomicrobiia bacterium
AGCAGTACCACTTACTATTATCGTGTTCGTGCGGCGGATGCGTGTGGTAACAACTCGGCATATTCCAATACCGGTAGCGCCACGACATCACCCCCCACCTTCAGCAGCTCCGCCACTGTCACACCCTCCGTCGTCGCCAAAGGCGTCGCCGCTGCCATCAGTATCACGGTGAATTGTATCAGCGGCTCCCTTAACAACGGTATCGTTGATCTTGAGGTTTATAACTCTGCTGGGACCAGGGTCGGCCAGCAGTATTGGACGAACCAAAACTTCGCTGCCGGTAATGGAAATACCTATGCTTGGAATTGGTCCTCAACAATTACCGGCACTTACACCGTAAAGATCGGTGTGTTTACGGCCGCATGGGCCAATACCCTCCATTGGAATGGCAGCGCCGCAACTTTCCAGGTCGTTACCACCGCCATCCGACTCAATTCCGGCGGCCCGGCCGCGGGTTGGTTCGCAGCAGATGCGAGCTTTAGTGGCGGCACAGCATCATCCACCGCGGCCGCGATCGACACCGGCAGTGCCTCCAACGCCGCACCGATGGCCGTCTATCAAACCGAACGATATAACCCATTCACCTATACCGTCGGCGGTCTGACTGCGGCGGCCACGTATACTGTCCGTCTGCATTTCGCCGAAATTTACTGGACCCAGGCCGGTCAGCGAAAATTCCACGTCAACATCAACGGCACTCGCGTGCTCACCGACTACGACATCGTTGCTGCCGCTGGGGCCCCCAACAAAGCCGTGGTGCGCGATTTTACTGCCGTCGCCAATGCCAGTGGACAAATTGTGATCCAATATCTGAATGGCTCCGCGAACTTTCCGAAATCGAGCGGCATCGAAATCATTCGTTGAGTGCCAGGGCCAGGTGTTTGCATCTACCCTTGGCCAAGACTCGGGAAGCAATCATTGGCTCCCAGCGCTCCCCGTGTACCCCGTGTTTAGCTTAATGCTTGTTGCTGGGCGGCAAGCAGGGCGCGGATGCCGGCTTTGCCGAGGTCGAGCAAGACAGTGAGTTGGGCCTGGGTGAAAGTAGCTTCTTCGCCGGAACCCTGGAGTTCAATGAATTCGCCCGCGGCGTTCATCACCAAATTGAAATCCACTGTGGCCGCCACGTCTTCGGTGTAGCACAGATCCAGCATGGGATGGCCATGGACAATCCCGATGCTCACTGCGGCTACCGGATGCAACAGGGGGGTCTGCGCGAGCTTGCCGTCGGCGAGTAATTTGCGGATTGCCAGCGAAAGCGCCACAAAAGCGCCAGTAATCGCCGCCGTGCGCGTCCCGCCATCGGCTTGCAGAACGTCACAGTCGATCCAAACCGTCCGGGCGCCGAGTTTATCCAAATCGATCGCGGCGCGAATGGACCTGCCGATCAGGCGCTGAATTTCCTGCGAACGGCCATCGAGCTTTCCCTTGGTGATGTCCCGGACTTTTCGGTCAAGGGTTGAGTAGGGAAGCATCGAATATTCCGCGGTGATCCAGCCGCCGGTGACGTTTTGTTCTTTCATCCAGCGCGGAACGGATTCTTCAATCATAGCCGCGCAAATCACTCGCGTGTTGCCGAATTCGATCAGCGTCGATCCGGCGGCATTCGGCGCAATGTTGTTTTGAAAGCGCACCGCGCGGACCTGGTCGGCGCGGCGTCCGTCCAAACGCACGCCTTCGATCATCACATCCGCCGTTTGTGTCATCGCCGCCAATGCTAACGAGCCGTCACGCACAACGCAATCGCTCAACTTTGTTTCGAAGCGGCAAAAAAAATTTGGCTCGAGTGCATTTCAGGCTTGCCTCGCGCGCGCCCGAACGGTACGCAAGAGCGCATCAAACGGATAGTGGCATCGGCACGGACCCGAAAAGCGCGATGGATAGCCGCGTTGATGTTCTGTGTCCTTGCGAATTCCCCAGCGCAAACCAACCGCTACGCTTATGAAATTGGCGACATCGCGCGCGAGGACCTCTGCACACCGGTACAACTGCTGGTGGTCGACTCCAAAAAAACCGAGGAATTGCGAAAAAGCGAGACGCCCCGGCTGCCCGCTTACTTCCGTTTCAACACGAATGCGGTGGACGATCCGCAAGCGCGGCTCGTGGCCGCGTTCGCAACGATGCGGGAGCTGTTTCAGGCTGAACTGAAGTCCGAATACAGCACGAAAACGATTACACAGGAAGAGACTCGCGACGCGCGGTTCACCAAATTCCGGACGGATTTCGCGTCTCGCCACAGTGCCTTTCCTTTGACGACAGAACTCGCGCAGCAATGGGCGGTAGGCCGCGCGGGTTCCGCCGTGCTGTTTTCATGGGACAGCAAATTGCGCCAGACGATGGCCCTTTATATCCGGCCGGAAAAGCTCCCGGCGGAAGCTTCGTATTCGGCTCAAGTGCGCATCCTGACGAACAATTTCATTGCTGAACCGGTCGAGTTCGAGGTGGCCGAAGAGCAAAGTGTGCTCGTTCCGCGAAAGAATCTGATCACGCTGACGCAAGCGCGGGAGAGTCTTAATCGCAAATTTCCCGCCCACCAGCAGCGCGTTGCGGCGTTCCTCGGTCAATTGCTTCTGGATAATTGCGTCTATGATCGCAAGCTCACCGAGCTTACCCGTGCACCGCGGGTTGCCGCCCTGTGGGAGGGCGATCGTTACAGCCCTGGCCAGGCGATAGTGCGCGCCGGCGAAACCATCACGCCCCGGATCAAGGCTGCTTTAGATGAGCTCGCCGCATTACCCCCTCCTGTGGCCGCACCTGCTCTACAGGTCATTACAACCCCGCCGGCCAAGCCGCCGTACCTGTTTTATGGCAGTGGCGTGCTGCTGTTCTTCTGCTTGATCTGCGTGGTGGTGTCGTGGCGGTTTCTGTTTGCCTCGCGCAAAGCCTCGGCATTGGTGGCTTTTCCAACGCCGTCCGAACGGGCATCGCTGGGGGCGCCAGACGAACGATGGCTCGACCGCGCGCTCATCGCCGAGCAGCGTGCTCGCGAACTGGCGGGGCACGCGCGATCCGCGCTCG
>DATENK010000628.1:0-12549 GCA_035275085.1 Verrucomicrobiia bacterium
TTTAGGAAGCGACCTATCGCAGGCTGAATGGAGTACGGCGGTGGATAAAGCGCTCGCGAGCGCCAGCCAATCACCCTACGTTTTGCAGCGCTTTCACAAACCGAAACTGATTGAGGCCGGCCGCGTGCGTCTTTGCCCTTATTATTTCGTACATGGGCAGATCGATTCTGCACGGGCGCATTTGGGCGGCGTTCTGGCCACGATTTGCCCACCGGACAAAAAAATCATTCACGGGATGAAGGACGCCATTCTCGTACCATGCGCCTGAGGGCCTCGGCGATCGCCACAGAGTTCGGAGTGTCTGAATGCACGCAGAGCGTGTGCGGTTTGAGATTGCATAGGAGATCTATTGCCTGCCTGACTGCTGCATCGACGTCCGTAATCAGCGCCTCGGGCGCCGAGCGCGGGACCAGCGTTCCATCGAACTGGTAGCGGCGGTCCGCAAAGGCTTCACCCCAGACGGAAACATCAAATTCTTTACCGATTCGCTCTACCAATTTGCCGCATTGAGCGTAAATGATTGCGCGAGGCCACTCGCGTTTGACGAGTTCAACGTAGCATTTCGCTAATGCCGTCGACTTTTCCGTAGCGTGATAAAGCGCGCCGTGAAGTTTGATGTGATGGACTTCAGGAAATGCGTTTACTTGCTCGCGCAGCAGCTTCTCGAATTCCTCCGCACTCACCTCCACGTCGCCCCGTCCGATTGGATGCCGCGGATGAGCGCCCACATGCACTCCGTACCGTTTCGCGAGCGCGATGCACTCCTGCGTTTTCTCGGAACCAATATTGGCTGAAGTGATGTGCCGCATGAGCGCCTCAGTAAGCTCTAATGGCTCCCCTTCGCCCAAATCGCAATTGATGTCCAGCTTCATGCGGCAACAGTGAACCGAATCTTCTGCCCCGGCCGGCATTGTGTCAGCCACGAAAGGTCCACCGGATCCACCATGCCTAACTTGGGATAGCCGCCGACCGTTGGCCCGTCGCGCATCGTAACGATGGGCAGACCGTTCTCTGGCACCTGAATCGTTCCTACACGCACCGGTTCACTCAGGAGTTCGCATTTCTCAAACTTGACCGGTTCACCGGTGAGACGATAACCGACGCGATTGCTTTGGGTCGTCACAATCCATTCCCGCTGGAAGAATGCATCCGAAAACATCCGCCGCTGCGGTCCTGGCCAAACCCGGAACGCCGGCGGCGCCAAATAATCGCGAACCTCAGCCCATTGCGCACTGCCGCAATCCTTGCTGCCGAAGGCCACATAGACCCAAACACCCGAGTTGCCGGGAGCAAACTCGACCGCACGGCCGGCTTTCACCGGAACGGCCCGCCAAAGCGGTAACGACGCTTTCGCAGGGGCCCCCGTAATCGCAACGTACCCATCCTGCAGGACCTCCATCTTGGCGCCGCCCCACACAATCTCAAGCACTGGCGCGCCGACTTCATTTCCCACCAGGCGATTTGCCCATGCAGCGGCGTGGTCGTCCATGGGCCCGCCCGGTGGCACGCCAAATCGTCGCAGGCGATGGCGGCCCACACTTTGCCACGCGGCGCCCATTCCTGGCGTGAGAATGCTTATCGGCGACACTGCATCCAGAATGGGCGAACGCCACAGAGTTGGAAAGAAACCACTTGACGTATCTATATCGAGGGGTGTAGCCTTCGCTCGCCACAGGTAATTGTGGTTTGTTACTAAATGCGTTGCCCAAAGTGTGGTCATCAGGAGGATAAGGTGATCGATTCGCGGGCCTCGGGTGAGGGCGCCAGGATTCGACGACGCAGGGAGTGTCTCCGATGCGAGCATCGCTACACGACTTATGAGGAGATTGAGCGCGGGCGCTTGATGGTGCTTAAGCGCGATGATCGCCGGGAAGAGTTCGCCCGGGAAAAAGTTCTGGCCAGCGTCCAAAAGGCGTGCCAAAAGCGCCCGGTCAGCCAGGAAGCCATCCAGCAACTCATCGATTCCATTACCGATGATCTCGCTAACTCTTACGATCGTGAGATCCCTTACACTGCCATCGGCGAGCGCGTCATGAACGGGTTGCGCGCGGTCGATCCTGTGGCTTACGTGCGGTATGCCAGTTTTTATCGGCGCTTCGATGAAGCGACCGATTTTGTACAGGAAGTCAAAAAATTGGAGAAGAAGAATGATACTCTTACGCCCCGATTGCCTGGTTTTCAAAACGTCGTCCGGTGAAAATATTCCCTGCTCTGCTCAGGAGGTTACCCTCGAACTGCTCGGCGATGCCGTAAGCCAGATCGACCAACTCACCGTCCAAAACGCCGCGCAGGCCGTCCTCCATTATTTTCGTCATGATCTGGAGCGAACTGTCGTGACCATCGGCGAGTTCGCCGAGACGCTCGCGAAAGTCCTCCGGAGCCTCGGCTTGGAAGTCTCCACGTCTGGCGATTACGTGGCGGCGCGGCGTGTAGTCGATAGCGATTTGCGTCCACTTGCCATTGGTTATGATGGAGTCTGCGAACTCGTGTTCTTCCAAATGTTGCGCGCCGAATTGCGTAATCACCTTGAAGCCGAGCCGCAGGTGCTGCGCTTCAATGGCCTGCGCTCCTGCGTCAAGCAAATGGTTGGGGCGCGTCGCTGGACCTACCGTTGCCAGCAACTCAGCGATCAAATCGTCAGCTATCTCCGTGACTGCTTTACCGCTGAAGCCGGCGGCAGCGCCTGCGCTTTGGTTGTGCGCTAAAGCCGTTCGGGGTACAATCCCCGCATGGCGAAGACGCTGTTCCAACGAATCGGGGACGGGGAAGTTCCGGCGCAAATCGTTTATCAGGATGACATGGTCCTTGCCTTCCGCGACATCAAGCCGGGGGCGCCAACCCATGTTCTGATCGTTCCGCGGAAACCGATTGCACGAATCGCCGAAGCCAAACCCGAAGATCATCAGGTGCTCGGGCACCTACTGCTAAAAGCCGCGCAGGTGGCAGAACAGCTTGGATTGAAGGAAACGGGCTACCGCCTGGTGATCAATAACGGCCCCGATGCCTGTGAATCGGTACCACATCTGCATATGCATATACTGGGCGGACGCAAAATGACTTGGCCGCCAGGATGAAATTTGTGCGCCGAGTTTTCTTTCATGTGTACCGCCTTAGCACGGCGGTGACCTACTTAGTCCGTCGCCGGCTCACGGCCGGCGGTTTTCTGGTGCTCGGAATTATGGTCGCCGTGGGCGCATTCGGCGCCGACACGAATTTCACCATGGCCTACCAGGCTTTTGCGCTCATGGCATGCCTGCTCATTGTCTCTTTAGTATGGGCAATGGTGGCGCGGGGAAAGTTCTCTGGAAGCCGCTGGTTGCCGCGCCACGGCACCGCAGGTGTGCCAATGCCGTATCGGATTCGATTGAAGAACCTTACCTTACGGCCGCAGCGAAGCCTGATGCTGCTGGAAAGTCTCGGCGACCCGCGGCCGACGCTGGCGCAGTATCTGAGCACACCGGAGCCGGGTGAAGAGCAGCGCAACTGGTTTGACCGCGTTTGCGGCTATTATCGGTGGCGATGGCTGCTGCTGCGCAATCTCGGCGTTCAGTGGCGCGATCTGCCCGTGCCCGTGCTGCTGCCCGGGGCCGAACTGACAGTGCAACATGAACTGCGTCCTCAACGACGCGGCATTTTGCATTTTGCCAACGTGCTGGTCGCGTGGCCGGATCCCTTTGGGTTGTGCCGCAGCTTTCGTAAAATCCGCTGTTCCCAACGTGTGACAATTCTCCCGAAACGCTATCCGATCTCACCGCTGGCGTTGCCTGGCAGACGTCAGTATCAGCCGCGGGGCGTCTCGCTGGCCTCGACGATTGGTGAATCCGAGGAATTCATCGCGCTGCGTGATTACCGGCCCGGCGATCCATTGAAGCACGTCTATTGGCGCGCGACGGCAAAGCTCAACAAACCGGTGATCAAGGAATTCCAGGACGAATTCTTCGTGCGCCACGCCCTGGTGCTGGACACCTTCAGCGAACGCGGCGAAACCGAAGCCTTCGAGGAAGCAGTCTCCGTGGCGGCATCGTTTGCCTGCACTATTCCCGAGCAGGAATCGCTGCTCGATCTCCTGTTTGTCGGCACACAGGCATATTGCTTCACCAGCGGACGCGGCGTAAGTCACACCGAACACTTGCTCGAAGTGCTGGCCAGCGTCGGCCCAGCGCCGAAAAACGACTTTTCAATGTTGCGCGATATGGTGATTCGACACGCCCCTTCTGTCACAGGCTGTATCTGTGTGTTCCTGGCATGGGACGGACCGCGACGAAGCCTGGTGCAACAACTGCGCTCCATGGACTTCCCAGTGCTGGTGCTGATCGTAGCTGAACAAGGCGTTGAGGAAATCGATCCCGGTCCAATGCGCAATGACCCTGAACGATTTCGCGTGATGCAAGTGGGCAAGATCAAGGAGGGGCTCGCGCGACTATGAAAGCGCCTCGGTTTTGGCTCGCGGTGACGCTACTGTTTTGGGCCTGGCAAACTGGCCTGTGGTATTACGCGGTCCCCTTCGCCATTGTGATCGAAGCCGCGCGTTGGCTGCCATGGCGGCTGAATCTTAGCACGCAGCAATTCAACCGCGTTTGGGACATGAGCGCGCTGTCCTGGACCGGCACAGCGATTTATCTGTACTACGAGTACGAAGTGACTTTCGCCGTAACCAGCGCGATCAAATGGCTGCCGATTTTCGCATTTCCACTCCTGGCAGCGCAGGCGTATAGTGTGCAATCCGCCATCAACCGCGGCACCTTCTTCTGGCTGCTGCGTCGCCACATTCGCAAGGACGGCTCGGAAACGAATCTGGATGTATCCCTGGCTTATGGGGCGCTTTGCGCGCTCGCGGCCGCGGCCGCGAATGTAAGAGACTTACGTTTTTACATCGGTATCGCAATCCTCGCCGGCTTCGCGCTAGTCGCCAACCGTCCACGCCGCGCGTTCGCGCCGGTCACACTGCTGCTCTTCGCAATCGTCGCACTTCTGGCTTATCTGGCGGCGGAACAGTTGCGGGCTTTGCAGGCGCGGCTGGAAAGCGAAACCGCCCGCTGGCTTTATGCATGGATTCCGCAGCCCCAGGAGAATGAGGAAGGCTACTCCCGCATCGGCAGCTTCGGCGAAATGAAAATGTCCAGCCGCATCGTTCTTAAAGTCCAGGGCGAAATCCCGGCGCGCGCACCGGAGCTGCTCCGGCAGCTCAGCTTCAACCGCTACGAACCCGGCATTTGGGCCGCCGCCCGCCGCGATTATCGGTCATTGAAGCAGGATGGGATGTTCTCATGGACCTTTCTGCCGGATAAAAAGGCCCGCCGCTCGGCCGTCGTTTCCATGGCGTTGCTTCCCAACAAGCGCACGTTGCTCCCCCTGCCGCTCGGCACAGCCCGCGTCTCCGAATTGCCTGCCGGCATCGTTGAGCTTAATCGGTTGGGAGCCGTTCGCGCAGCAAATGGTCCCGAAACCGTGCAATATCGCTGCACTTACGGCCCTGGCGAAGCCATCGATGCGCCGCCGGGTTCGATCGATCTGGAACTACCCAACGAAGAGCGCGCCCTGCTCCTGAACATCGTGGCCGAACTTGGGCTAACGAATCTCCCGCCGGATCGCGCCGCCGCTCATTTGCTCGGCTGGTTTCAACGCAAATTCCGCTATTCACTCGAGGCGCCGCCGGAGGAACCGTATCTGCGCCGCAGCGCCCGCTATGTGGTCACTCGTTTCCTGACGGAAACCCATACCGGTCATTGCGAACACTTTGCCACGTCGGCCACGCTCCTCCTGCGGGCGGCCGGCATTCCCGCGCGTTACGCCGTCGGCTACTCCGTGCAGGATTCGGCCCGCAGCGGCGATTCATTCATCGTCCGCCAGCGCCATGCCCATGCATGGACCCTGGCATTCATCAACGGCCACTGGACGGACTTTGACGCCACGCCGCAAGCGTGGGACGAACACGAACGCGCCAATGCGTCAATGTTCCGTCCAATCAGCGAATGGTTCTCCGAGATGCGCTTTCGCTTCATGTTATGGAGTTTCGAAGATCACACCGGCATGCCCGGCAAATACCTGTTCATTCCTCTGGCGCTGTTGATTGCGTTTTTTCTGTGGAGAATTTTCAGGCGCAAACGCCACATGCTTTTCGTGAGAAACAGACGCGACCGCGAACGAAAACTCCGCTATCCCGGCCTGGACTCCGAATTCTATCAGATCGAAGCACGTCTGCGCCGCATGGGTTTCGAACGCAATCCAGGCGAGACGCTGGCCGCATGGTTGAAGCGAGTGGAACGGCCGGAATTAAAGCCCGCGCTCGAGTTGCACTACCGCTACCGCTTTGATCCGCAGAGCTTTACCGTTGAAGAGCGGGCGGCACTCGCCCGCCAGGCGCAGGAATGGCTGGCTACTTCTTCTTAAACAGATCGCCGATCTTTTTTGTCGCGCCTTCAACCGCATTCGTGCTCACGTTCTTGAGCCCCTCGGTTACGCCTTTTGTCAAATCCCCCAGATTGCTTCCGACACTTTTCAACGTCCCATCGAGGACTTCCTTCAGCACGCGTTTGGTTAGTTCAGCGGGCGTGATTCCTTCGGGTCCCTGACCCAAATTCGCCAAATGGATGTCTGGAATGGTAACTGTTGCGGTCTTGCCGGCAAGCAGCGGCGAATTCACATTCACCTTTGCCCCGGTCAACACAAAGTCGTCTACCTGCAGTTTCCGGCTCTTTGCTTTCGCTTCTTCCTTGGTAGCCGGCGCCTTCTCTTCGGTCCCCTGCACGTTCTCCAGGATTTTGCTCAGGTTATTGCCTTTCAAGTCGCCTTCGAACGTAATCTCCGGTGCTTCCATCCGCAACGAGCGCACAATAATCTTATCACCCATCAGCGAACGCGGTTCGACTTTCATCCCAACCACACCGACTTGAATCGCAGAGGGCGTCTTGAACCCGGATGGATTGCCGACGAGCAGACCTTGCACCTTGCCGCTGCCGGAGAAAGGCGAGAGATCCACGTCCTTTACTTTCACTTCCACCTTCGCCATGGCGGGTCCAACAGTTTCCACCCCCTTTTTCACGATGCGGTTCAGCGAAAGTAAAGCGACCACTACACCCACAATGAGAAGAATGAAGATTACAACAAGGACCCTGACAGCCATTTTCATATTTTAGAATTTATCTCGAACTTCAGTGTTTTCAATCTAGACCAGAGTTCATACGCTGACCCTACTATGCCAAAGCAGCAAGACAATTACAGATTTTGCTTCGGTCCCTGGAACATCAGCGAGGGTGGCGATCCTTATGGTCCGACCACCCGGCCCCCGCAGACTTTTGATTGGAAGCTGGAGAAACTTAAAAAGCTCGGGTTCGACGCGATGATGTTCCATGACGATGATGCCGTGCCGAACATCGATGACAAAACCGACCGCCAGGTTGAGAAGGAAGCCAAGGCTCTGCGCAAGCGGCTCGACGACATGGGCATCGCCGCCGAGATGGTCGCGCCGCGGCTTTGGTTCAGTCCCATGACCATCGACGGCGCATACACCAGCAACGATCCCAAGTGCCGCCAGTACGCGATCGAGCGTTCCCTGCGCTCCATCGATATCGCGAACATTCTCGGCACAGACATTCTCGTGCTTTGGCTTGCCCGCGAAGGCACGTACATCCGCGAGGCCAAGAGTGGTCGCCGCAGCGTGGAATTACTGGTCGAAGCTTTCGATCGCATGCTCGCCTACGGGAAAAATATCCGCCTTGCGATTGAACCCAAACCCAACGAGCCGATGGATCACGCATACATTCCGACCATTGGTCACGCGCTTGCCATTGCGCAACTCACCCGCGACGAAAAGCGCGTCGGTTGCCTCATTGAATCCGCGCACGCAATTCTCGCTGGACTCGACCCAGCGGACGAAATCGATTTCGCCATGACCTTTAGGAAGCTCTGGTCGCTGCATCTCAATGACCAGAACGGTTTGAAGTACGACCAGGACCGGCCGTTTGGCAACACGAACCTCCGCAGCGCCTTCGATCAGGTCCGCGCCCTGGAACGAAATGAATACGGAAAGAATGGCGAGTACGTCTGCTTCGATGTCCATCCCTTCCGCACCACGAAAGTCGAACATTGGATAGACCACCTCGTAAACAGCCGCCGCACGTTCCTCCGCCTTCTCGAAAAGGCACGCTCCTTTGACGAAAAGACCGCCCAGAAACTAATCGCCGACCGCAATTACCAAGCCCTCGATCAAATGGTAATCGAGCATCTATTGGGTGCCAGGTAACTTATCCTCGCTTGGATGCGCCACTGAGAATCGGCGTCGCTTCCAGGCTGGGCAAAGCGCAAAGCGTTTGGAGGGCGGCGGCTTTACGCCGCTTCAATCCCGAACACCAACTGTGATCTGGACTCTTCCTAATGGTTCTTGGGCGCAAACAGGTTGAGGGCGTTCTTATCCGTTCCCATCTCGAAATAAAAATCTGATTTGGACTCGACTCAGGGCTGTTAATTCTTACACTTGTCCCTTGGAAATTGGGGAGGCTCTGTATGCGCTTAAAACTATGCAACACGTCTCGGGATGCGTTTACGCGCGGTGAGTTACTGATTGTCCTCGCATCTGTGGGGTTGCTCAGTACCGTCGGCCTATCGCTGCTCGCCCATACAAGCAATCAGTCCGACTTGACTGTGTGCGCGAACAACCTCAGCCAGGTCGGCCGCGCATGCCACATGTGGGCCAGCGATCATGGCGGAGAAAATCCGTGGTGGGTCAGCTACCGGGACGGCGGCAATTATGTCCGCAGTGATGAACCACCGCCGTCCACGATCAACGTTCCTGGCGCCGGACCGATGCCAACCGCGCTGCGAGGCAATGCGTGGTTTCAATTCGGCTTCATAAGCGAAGAATTACGGACAGCGAGAGTGCTGGTTTGTCCCGCAGATCGAGCCAAAACGCGCGCAGAGGAATTCTCGAACTCTGTCACCAAGGGTTATTTCGCCACGATCTTCCAAAACCGGGCCACAACCTATTTTATTGGCGCTCATGCGTTTAACTTAGCTCCCTCGGCTATGCTCAGTGGCGACAGATCGCTGAAAGAAGATGGTTTCGGCAGTTGCCCGGTTAACCTGGGCAATATCTCGCGCATCCAACTCGATAGTACGGCGAAATCGTGGACGACCGATTTTCATCCCGGCGGAGGCAACCTGCTGCTAAACGACGGCCGCGTTGAGCCATTGTCCAATGACGGGCTAAACTGGTTTTTGAGCTCCAGTCAGAGCGCAGGCAACACGCATATTTTAAAACCGTTCTGAAGGAACAGTGAAATTGCTAAGATCATTGTACGTGATCGTAATCGTGTTGGGATTGGCCTTCACAGCCAAAGCCGACCCCCTTGTCCCCTCGCCCATTTCACGTTCCGGCGCCCCCACAGTCTCGGCCAGCGGAACTTCTTACATGCCGCTTCTATCAGGTGACAGAAATTACATCGTCTTCCTGAGCAGCGCCAAAAATCTGGCCACGAATGAAAGCTTCGCCCCTTATCTCAACGTATTCCGTCACGATCTCATGATGAGTGAAACAAAGCTCATTTCAACAGGCGCCAATGCTGATTCAGTGAATCCGTCGGTATCTTCGAATGGGCAATGGATCGCGTTTGCCAGCATCGCAGACAACTTGCTGCCAGGGGACACTAATTCCAGCTCAGATATTTTTCTGGCAAATGTAAGTTCGGGAACGTTTTCGCTTATCAGCGCCGCATTGGACGGTAGTATCCCGCCAAACCCTGCTCCTTCCCGCAACGTTTCATTATCGGACAAGCCACAAATAACGGCCGATGGCCGTTGGGTTGGATTCGAAAGCTTTGCCACCAACCTGACTGCGGACAGCGATCGAAACAACGAATCTGACGTTTTCATCCGCGATACAGTCAATAACCAAACTGCTTTGATCAGCGTTGCCGTGAATGGCGGCTCGACTGCGAGCAGCAAATCCGAGATCGCCGGCATGACCCACGACGGAAACTACGTTCTGTTTGCTAGCACGGCTACAAACCTTGTCATAAACAATCCTACGAATGGCTATCAGGAGTTGTATCTGCGTGACGTAGCGAATGGCACAACCACCTGGATCCTTCACACCAACACAATTCCACCCGATACCGCGGTTCCAGCCTTGCCTCCATTTCCCGGGAATGTTGGACCTTTCAGTTGCCAGTGGGCTTCCATGTCTCGCAATGCAGAGTTCGTCCTCTACAAAGTTGAGTTCCCGTCCAAAACGGATGCCCGAGTTCACTTGTACGACCGCCTAATGAACAGCAACACTGTTCTCACCACACGCGCGCGGGCCGGCTTCCCAATCCACATGAGTTCAGACGGCCGGTTCATCGCTTATGACGAAACGAACCATGTTTTCTTATGGGACCGGCAGACTTCAACACGAACGCAGATCAGCAGCAATGCCAACTCACACTCCCCTGTGATTAGCGACGATGGCTCGGTCGTCACATTTTTAAGCGGCGCTGCTAATACGCCCTCGCAAATCTATTACCGTACTATCAGCAGCGGAAACATCCGACGAGTGACCGAAACATTATCGGGCGCTCCGGGAACAAAGGATCATTATGGCAGTTCAATCACTATGGATCCCAGAGGAGAGTTCATTCTGTTTGACAGTAGCCAGCACGACCTGGTCAGCAATGATTACAATCGTGCCGGCGATGTCTTCTTGCGCTACTTAGGCACTAACCAAACACGCCTCATTTCCCGCGCGCACCAGAGCAAGCCTGCTTTTACCGCTTCTGGAAGGACTGGTATCACCAACTCCTGCCTAAGCGCTGATGGCAATCGCGTCCTGTTCCTCAGCAGCGATAGTGATCTGGTCTCGGGTGACGTCAATGGTTGGCCGGATGCCTTTGTGCATGACGTTCAGGCTGGCCGGACGTATCCCTTGACAACGAATCAGGACGGCTCTTTCGGTGCGACGAATTCCGTGGCGCATGCAATACTGAGCGCGAACGGCCGCTATGCGCTGCTTGGGGTCCTCTTTCCTACTCGCTACGAGTTTGGCAGCGGCATCCCGCGCGCCTCAGTCCTGCGAAAGGATTTGGACACCGGTGAGACTCTGACAATCGTAAGCAACGTGCAGCCCGTCCTTACTCCCTTTCCACCCCCAGTGCCGTTTTTCGGCTTTTCCATTTCCGCGGACGGCCGTCTAGTCGCCTATACTATCAACGATGATATCCTAGTCGCAGATATGCAGACTGGCGTTCAGACGAATGTCACCGCCGGCGGCGATTTATGGCGCGAGCCCCTGATCAGCCCCGACGGTCGTTACGTACTCTATGTGCACGTGAGTAGCGGCCAGCTCTTCGTGAGTGACCTTTCGACCGCGCAACGCCACACTATCAGCGCTTCCTACCTTCGTGGAGCGGCGTTCAGTCAGAACAGTCAATTCATTGTCTATGAGACACCCCTCGCGCAGGGGCCCGGCATAAAGACTTATTCCATTTCAGCGCAAACGAACGCGCTCGTTTGCACGAACTGCAGGAACCCGTCGACTTCCTCTGATGCGCGGTTCGTTGTTTACGAAAAAGCGGTATCCACACTGCGCCAGGTGGAACTCAAGGACATGGCCACGGGCGAAGTTACACCAGTGAGTCGCAGCCCAAACGGCACAAGCGGCGGCAATCGGGACGCCATTTCGCCAATCGTTAGTGCTGATGGCCGCTTCGTTGCTTACACTTCCAAAGCCACAAATCTAACCACCGACGTCCCGAATGGCTGGAATAACTTGTACATCTACGATCGTATCCAAGGCTCCACCATCCGCATCACTGGCAGTCGCAACAACACGGGCTATGGCAGCGGCTCCGCCTCGCGACCCGTCCTCGGCCCGGATGGGCGCACGCTCGCTTTCCAAAGTTTCGCCAGCGACTTCGTCGCCAACGATTTCAACGACACACGCGACATTTTCCTTCTCAAACTCGGCGAAGGCGACTCCGACAACGACGGCATGTCCGACTCCTGGGAACAAACTTACTTCAGCACCACCGATCGCGACGGCACTGGCGATTTCGATCAAGACGGCCAAACTGACCTTGCCGAATATTTGGCTGGGACCGATCCGACCAACAGCGATTCCGTTTTCGAAGTGCTCACCATCACCTCTGTCAGCACTGGCCAGCGCCAACTGGTCTGGCGCGCCGAACCCGGAAAATCATATCGCGTCGAATACAAATCCGATCTCCAAGCCGCCACCTGGACCTCCCTCGGACAGGTCATCTACGCCTCCGAACCAACCGCTTCCGCCCTCGACACCGCGGCGGCCTCCGAAAAGCGCTTCTACCGTGTCGCTCTTGTCCCATAAGCTGCCTTTCCCCGCTCCCTCAGCCGTTTGGAATTCCTGTCTCCGGGACTGGGATCTTCAGTCTTTTAAAAACCTTTTACCTTCTGGGTGTACCTTGCACCTTGCCTTTCACCTTAAACATCGATTCCGACCAATATTTACAGGCCACCTGTCGCATTCACCCCTTTCATCCCTTTGACCCCCTGGGTTCCCCGCTTCGTCCGGTTGAACGTTGAGTGTTGGACGTTGCAACG
>DATENK010000629.1:0-5060 GCA_035275085.1 Verrucomicrobiia bacterium
TCGCCGTTGGTGGCGAGTTGCCCAGTGAAGAGATCGAATACAGGCTGACTGCCGTAAGTTTGGAGGAAAATTGGTTTGCTCTGCGCGAGCACGATGGCCTGCCCCGCGGTCAATATCGAGCCGACGGGAAACTGGTAGTTAATGGCGTCGATCCGCCAGGCGGAGAGATCGAAATTCATCTGTGAACGATTTACAATTTCGACGAATTGCGCTCCCGCCCGGGGCGGGCTGTGCATGAGCTCGGTGATGAGGATCGAACCCGCGGGAATGGCGGCGGGGCCGGTGTAAGTTGCGTCAACCGACAAGAACAAATTTGGGATGAGGGCGCCAAAGCGGTCCTGCCCCTGAAGGACGAATTGGTTCAATCCGGGATACAACACGACGCGGATGGAAAAGTTCGTGGGCGTGGTCCAGGTCACGGGATAAATCAGGCCGTTGAGGAGAATGGACTTGATGTTCACCGGCGCAGTCCCGGTGATGATGGCCAGGTTGCTCGATGAACTAAAGCTTGTGCCGCTGGTAACCGCGAAAGGGACCTGGACATTGTTGAGTTGGGAGACGAGATACCCCTGACGTTCCCAAATGTAGCTTTTGATTACATCCACCGCGGTCATGTCCACACTGACTCCATTTGCGACCAGGGCGCTTACTCGCGAATCGATAAATGGATCCAGGTTATCGTTGCTCAGAACGCCATTGGCGAGTTCGCTGATCGAGCGCCAGTAAGCGCGGACGATGGCGGGCGTGTTGAACATCGCGAGCACGCGCGGATCGTTCGAGGCGAAGAGCGGTTCATCGGCGGGACGGCCCAGCCCAAGGCTGTAATCGATGTCCCATGGCATATGCTGGAAGAGGCCGTTGCCGGGCTTGAAAAAGTAGTCGTTTTTGCCGCGGTCCCAACCATAACTGTCCCAGTTACCGACGGCGCGCTGGATGGCGATGACCCGCATCCATTGCTCGATATCCGCCACTGCACCAAAAGCAACAGGATCAATGGTCGGCGCATTTGGATTGTCGAACGGACTGGCCGCGTCGATCAACGCGAACAGTTGGGAATAATCGTTTGCGGACCCCGCTCCGACGGCGCGTTTGCGGAACATGAAGCGATACGGCGCCGCGTACAGGGTCGGGGCGCCATCGATGTTTACTGTGCGCCGCGTTAGATCCGCATCATTATTCGCGGTGATATCAAAGCCGTTCCGGTCGAATTCGAACCAATCGTCCACCTTGAATAATTGTCCTGCCTGTCCCGGAAAAAATTCCTCGGTCATGTCGGAGTTTGGCTGCTGCACGTCTTCAAAGATAAAGTTGCCCGGGAGCTGCTCGGTCGTGCTGCGCTGGCTGCCGTTCACGAACCAATGAATGTAACGGCGGCGGTTAAACGGCAGATGCATATCTTCAAAAATCCTGAAGACTGTGTGTTCTGCTACCGCGGACAAATCGCTAACAGTCGTAAGGGTGGGGTTGCCGGGGTTATTCAGGATGAAGTCGGTTGCGCCGAGGAGCGAGTCATCCTCCGGGAAGTTCATTTCGTAATCGACGCGGTTCGCGCCGGCTGGCCCATTAGTCATTTGTGCGCGGTGCCATGGGCTGCCCGAAAACAGCGGCAGCGCGTTGTAAATAATACGCGTGTTGTTGTAGATGAAGGTGCCGTCAACGGGCGCGTTGTTCATGGTGTCACGAATACGCCATCGGTTGGAATTCACGGCTGTCACCCAGAGGTGGTAGGTCGCGAACTCGCCCGGCATTTGCACCTCGCCGAAACGCACCACGCATTCGCGCAAGACGGAATCATTCGGCCAGCAACGATCCAGTCCGGGCGGCGGAAAAACGTCCTGCGGAAATGTGTTCGTTGCGCCCAGGCTGTCTCGAGCTTCGATGTAGAAAGCCACGATTGTGCCCGAGCCTTGTCCAGGAATCCGCGCGCTGTAAACGCGATCGCCGGAGATCGCATCGCCTGCGGTCCCGTTATCGGCCATCGACAGGCTGATGTAATTCGGATCCGGATCGATGCGATACTTCAACGTCACCGCGGCAACGCCATTGTTGTCGCCCGCTCGCGCAGTCACCAACACCGCTTCGTTTGCGGCAGGCAGCACCGGGCTGTGTTCGACTTCGTAAATCGCAGGCCCAGCGTTTGCGATGAGGCGGCTATTAGGCGCGCCGGGTGTGCCCAGCCGGCGCGGCAAAGCCAATGTCCCGTACGCTTCGGTTGCGCTGCCGTGCAGGCGCAGCAGCAGTTCCGGGGTGGCCCGCAGCCAACGCGCCTTGGCGCGAATTGAGACCTTACTCGCCGTGGGCGGGATCGGTGACGCGAAGGGCGCTGATAAAATGCGGTTGGATTGATTGTCGACGCGCGAAGCAGCGCGCACGTGCAAGCATTTGCCCCCGGCGAAGCCGCCGTTCTCGATCGTGGACATGTCATGCGAGCCCTGCAAGGTCCACCCGCTCAGGCCGTTTTCAAAGCCACCATTCGCGACGAGATTCGGGCCGTCATCCACGCGCACTTCTACTTCATCCAACAAACATTCGCCCAAGCCTTGCAGGCCGACGATCAGCGCATCGTTCACTTCTGTGCCAAGCGTTTCGCCGAGCGGGCCCGTGTATTCGATTGCCGTCCACTTGCTTTCCGAACTGGTATCGCTGTCCGCCCAGTTCGCGGCCAGGTGCGTGTCCGCTTCGGGATCGATTAATTCAAGGCTGGCGCCCGAACCATCGCTCCAATTGCCCCAGCGCCCGCCGTCCCCGTAAAGGACTTCGCTTGCCGTCACCTGGAGCTTGATGGTCAAATTGCTGCCGCCGACCTGGAAATTCCCGTAGTCGGCCGCAGTTAGTGTGAGCCGTTCGCCGCCATTCGCGAGGGTGCCTGTGAACGGCCCGAAGGTGTTGTTGGTGGTTAGGTTGGGGTAAAGGGCCATCAAGTTGGCCGGGTTGCGTGCAATGACCCAGTAGGCATGCGCAGGCATCACGGTATTACTCGGAAAGGTAAAGCTCATGCCATTAACAAACTCCCACGCGCTGATGTTAGCGTTTGTATTGAGGCGATTGTAGATCTCAACGTATTCGTCATCCACCTCGCCCGACATGGGGTTGTACATGATTTCGTTGATCACTACCCCAAAGCGCAGGGGTTGACTATTGGGCGAACCGAGCGTGCGGCTGGCAAGGACATAATGGTTCGGGCCCCCATCCGGCGATCGGCCGCTCGCCACTGCGTTGGATTGGCCGCGAAAATCGATCGCGTCGATCACCCGATCCTGGTTGGAGTTGACCAGGTAAATGCGTTCGCCTTCCGACAACAATTGAAATGGAAAGCTGTCATCTGCGCGCCACCACAAAAATCCGCGGGGCGGAATGATTGTGCCGTCTGGAATGCGGAACCTGTTAGTGTCCGGATCATCTGAAACCCACACGCCCGAAAGGTCCACGGGATCATTGCCGTGATTGTAAATTTCAAAAGCATCTGTGAGCGGGGGATCGGTGTGGGCCAGCCATTCATTGAACACGATTGCATCAGTGGGTTCGTGCGTCACCGGATCGGCCTGGCCGGGAGAGCCATCGACGCGATCGCTTTGCGCCCAAGCGCGCAAATCGTCCTCGCCAAACGAAGGCCGCGCCAGTACCAGCGAATGCCCTTTGCCATCGGGCGAGATCGGCCACGGATGCGTGTCGGTATAATTCACTTCCAGCAACACCGCGCGGTCACGGCTGCGCAATTGGACCGTGCCTTGCGTGGTCGGCAGCCGTGTGGTGTTCGCATTGTTCCACGGGCCGAGCACATTCGTGAGACCGTAATGAGCCGATACCACCTGCGGTTGACGCGCGAGGACCAAATACCCATCCGGCGGCAAAATGGTGTCGGAGGCAAAAACATAGGAGACGGAGCCCGTGATGGCGTAGCCGCCAATGTTCTCGCTCCACGGGTTGGTATTGTGCAGTTCGATGAACTCCAGGCTTTCGTTCGTCGTTGTCACGACGCGCGGGTGGTACATGATTTCGCTGATCACCAGCCCGGTTTTGCGGCTGGAAGGTCCGATGGGTTCGTGCTTTTGCGGCACTTGCGCCAAGGAAATGGAAACGTTCACGAGGGCCAGCCAAACGAATATGTATCTGCTCATATGGAACACCCGTACGAGCAAACTTGGGCCCTGTCGGGGGTTAATGATGTGTGACAGGATAAGCGAAATCGGGTTACAAATTCAAGCAAACTGTTCCCCTTTCGCGCTCCTGGAAGATTAAAGTTTTGTCATCTGGTGTTCACACCGTCCGCGGTAATCCTGCCGGTTTTTGGCGGAATGTCGGCTCTTTCGTTTTTATGGGGTGGTTTCCCCAGCGCGTCTTGCGGGGTACGCGCCGCCAACTTTCCGATGCATACCCGCTTCCACCGTTCCGGTTGACGTCCGATGCTGATCATGGGTTTGGCCACCACGGAATATGGCCGCGAAGATGAGGACGAAAACGGTACTGTATGTAGATGATAGCGCGGATGACCTTTTCCTTTTCCATAAGGCGTGCGAGGCAGCCCGCGTTTCCTTTCGGCTGAAACTAGCCGATGGCCCCGATGTGGCCCACGAATATCTGATGGGTCTTGGCGAATACGCGGATCGCGCCGCCAATCCCTTGCCGGACTTTGTGCTCCTGGACATTAAAATGCCCGAAATGGACGGGTTCGAAGTCCTGAAATGGATCCGCAGCCATCCGCACACCAGCCAGGTGATGGTGGCTTTGTACAGTTCCTCGACCTTCGACAAAGATGTCTTGCGC
The DNA here is from genome assembly GCA_035275085.1 of Verrucomicrobiia bacterium. Lineage (GTDB taxonomy): Bacteria > Verrucomicrobiota > Verrucomicrobiia > Limisphaerales > DATENK01 > DATENK01. Next base: position 4,765 of record DATENK010000629.1, read on the forward strand.
GGCTTTTTGACCGGGACCACCTACTACATCCCTAAATCACAAGGCATGGAAATGCTGCGCGAACTCGCGCTTGGGCTCGAGGAATGCCTCGCGGGTGGTGGCGCCGACTGCAAGCGCCTTCTGGCCCTTTCCATTGATCCCAGAAAAATATGAAGATGCGCAGCCATCCTCAGCCTTATTACCCGAAACACCCGGGTAGCGCCAAGGGCGTGAACGTGATTAAGTCCCGAGTGGACAGGGACAGGGAATCCGAGCCTCGGGACGCAGAACAAGCCCAGCGCATCCTGACGGAGGAA
>DATENK010000630.1:0-3938 GCA_035275085.1 Verrucomicrobiia bacterium
AGGCCAAAAGGCCAAGCACGGGGCGGCCGTCACGGTCATGCCAGGCGAAACGATTCATGTGCAAATTGGCGGCGGCGGCACTTCGGTCAGTGGTCACTTGATCACAAGCAAGCCGGTCGATTGGTCCAAGCCGTTTAACGCCCGCCTGGAACCTAACCTGCCGCGTCTTCCGGATTTTGGCCTGCCCACGGACCCTACCACTCACCGCCGCAAAGCCGAATTCTGGCTCGGGGCACAGGGCATTAGTCGCAGCCGCGCCAACCAGATGTTCCCGCTGGAAATCGACTCGACCGGCACATTTCACATCCATGATGTACCCGCCGGCTCCTACCGTTTCGTAGCCGCCTTCCCCAACGCCTCCCTAATCACCAACGTCACCATTCCTGATGAAACGGCCGTCGATCTGGGCGACCTTGTCCTGCGTTAAAAGGCCCAACTTTTCTGTTGATATCGCGGCGCCAGCCGCTACTCTGACTGGCTCTTAAAACAAAGAAATCCTTTGAATAGCGAATTGTGCAAACAGGCCCTGGGGAAGGTTGGTAATCCCAACGTTCTGGTCAATTTGGTTTCGCGCCGTGTGCGGCAGCTCACCTCAGGCGCCGGTGCTATGAGCCGTCCGCTCGTAGCCGATATTGGCAACCAGGGGGCGGCTGATATCGCCCTGCGCGAAATCATCGAGGGCAAGATCGGCTTCGATATGCCTGAAGAACTGCCATTGGCCGAGCCCGTTCCCAGGCGGCGCAAAAAGCACTAGCGTCGCTCGCTAATTACATTTCCGGTTGTGCCCGTCTTTGCGATGGCGTGGCTTTCTCCTCTTGCGCCTAAGTCGTAAATCGTAAATCGTAAATCATCCATGGCCGACATCGTCAGCAACTCGAAAGCGCGGCGCGACTACCACATCCTGGAAGTATTCGAGGCCGGCATCGTTCTCAAAGGCACGGAAGTGAAAGCGTTGCGCGCGGGCAAGGGCCAGATCAGCGATGCCTTTGCGCGCGTCGAAAAAGACGAAGTCTTCCTGTACAACGCGCATATTGATGAATACACCCACGGCAATCTGCAGAACCACGCACCAAAGGCGCCGCGCAAACTCCTCCTCCACAAAGCCGAAATCCGCAAACTGATCGGCGAGAGCGCCCTTCGCGGGCACGCCCTCGTGCCGCTGGCATTCTATTGGAAGAACGGAAAGGTCAAAGTCTCGCTGGCGCTCGGTAAAGGCAAGGCTCAGTTCGACAAACGCGAGGACATCAAGAAGCGCGATGCCGATCGCGAACTGAAGCGCGCCACCATGAGCCGAATTAAAGGGCGCTGAACGCGGAGCTCACTTACTTCGCGGCTTTGGCCGCTTGTGGCTTCTTCCAGGTGCGCTTCGGTGGCTTGGTGATCAGGCCCTTCTTCAGCGCGCTGGTGGACACTCGAACGTATCGCACTTGTCCGTTAATCACGGCCTTTACCCGCTGCAGGTTCGGCAAAAACCGGCGCTTGGTGATCGCCGTAATATGGGTGCCGATACCGCCCTGTTTCTTGGGCTTGCCGCTGCGCCAAATGATGCTGCCCTTCACCGGGCGCTTGCCCGTCAATTCACAAATTCTTGCCATAAAAGCCCGTTAAACTAGCAACCTGTTCTCTCATTGCAAGCGTCATTTTGGATCTCACAAAAGCTCTCCTTATTTTGCTCGGCCGATGCAGAAGGACCGCTGCAAATTGCCGATGCAAGTGCTTGTCAATCAACAGGGTGGAAATATTTGACACCCGACCTCTCAATGATACCCTTGTTCGGAAATGCCGGAACCTTGGCGAGCGTTCTGCTGAGTGTATGTCCGGACACGAGTCGTATCCATGAGTAATGCAACTTTAACGGCTGCCCCGGAAGGCAGCCCCAAGGTATCGAAAGTCTCCGAAGCGGTCATCAGAATCGCCGGCAATTCGCAGGATGGCATTCAGGCCATCGGCGGTTTCCTCGCGCGCCTGGCCGGCCGAAGCGAACAGGAGGTCATGACTTTCATGACCATTCCATCCACGATTTCCGGCGGCCCATCGATCTTCCAGGTGCGCATCGGTTCAGGCGAAGTCCTCAGTGCCGGCGACGAGGCCGATGTGCTGCTTGCTTTCTACCAGCATTCGTACGAAGACCACATTAATTCCGTCCGCAAAGGCGGGATTGTCCTTTACGACGAAGACCACGTAGAGCCCAGGCCCGAATGGCAGCAGGACTATCGGCATATCGGAGTGCCAATCTCCAGCCGCACCGTTGAAGCCATCGGCGGCACGGCCAAAGACAAAGGCAAGAACATCTACGCGCTGGGTTTGGTCGCGCGCATGTTCGACCTGAATTTGCCCAAGCTCGAAAAACTCATTCGTGAGCGCTTTACCGGCAAAGACGAAAGCATTGTCAACAACGCCCTCACGGCTTTCCACGCAGGGTACGCTTACAACCTGAGTGGTGTGGTGGCCACGTATCAATTTGTTGAGAGCCAAAAGAAAGAAGGCGTGCAAGTCGTGATGAACGGCAATGAAGCGCTCGGCTACGGCTTGATCGCCGCCGGTGTGCGCTTCGGCGCCGGCTACCCGATCACCCCGTGGTCAGATGTAATGGAATTGCTGCGCCGCGAATTGCCGAAATACGGCGGCACATTCGTGCAATGCGAGGACGAAATTGCGTCAGTGTCCATGGCGCTGGGCGCGAGTTATGGCGGACGCGTGGCGGTGACAGGTTCGAGCGGCCCGGGCATTTCGCTGAAGACCGAGGCGATTGGTTGGGGAGTCATGGCCGAGATGCCCTTAATTATTTGCAATGTTCAGCGCGGGGGTCCTTCCACTGGGATGCCAACGAACGTCGAACAATCGGATTTGAATCTCGCGGTTTACGGCGGCCATGGCGATTCGCCACGCGTGGTTTTGGCGCCCGCGGACGTGGAGGACTGTTTTTATACCGCCATTGAGGCCGTGAACATCGCGCGCAAGTACAACATACCCGTGTTCATCCTGAGCGATCAATCCGTCGCGACGCGCATCGAAGCGTTTCGCGAACCAGACCTCGAAAAAATCTGCCAGGACCTTTCGCCCGATTTATCGCCCATTCCCGACCAGAAACCTTATGATCTCGCGATCGCAGATGGCGTTACGCCGCGCGCTGTCCCCGGTACACGGATTCTAAGCGGCAAATACCCGGTCGTGACCGGCCTCGAGCATGACGAGATGGGGCACCCGACTGGCTCGCCGAAGCTGCACCTTCAAATGAGCGCCAAGCGCCGCAAAAAGCTGCAAACACTGGCGGCCACGTTCCCCGCGCCGAAGGTATACGGGGCGGAAAAGGGCAACGTTCTCTTCGTTGGTTGGGGGTCAACCCAAGGGCCAATTCGTGAAGCGGTGGATCGCGCGCGAGCGGCGGGTGAGCAGGTTGGTTCGCTGCACATTCGTTATATCAGCCCGCTGCCGAATGGTTTGGAGAAAATTTTCGCGAACTATAATCACATCTTCGTAGTCGAAATGAACGATGAAGGCATTTACGGTTTTGGGCAATTGGCCATGTTGCTCCGGGCGCGCCATTGCGAGCCGAAAATTCGCAGCATCGCCAAGACTGATGGTCTGACGTGGAAAGTGAAGGATATTCTGGAGCGAATGCGCACTAAACTTGCCGTGAACTAAAGCCGTTGTTAGATTTAGCTAATTAGAAGTATGAGTTTGCCTGTTACTGAAGCCCCCGCCCGCGTCGGCAACATTACTGCGTTACCTGCCGCGCCAGTCGTGGACGAGAGAAAAGGCCTGACGAAGAAGGAACTGGCCGCCGACCATCCGACATGGTGCCCTGGCTGCGGTGATTTCTCTGTTTTGGCGTTGTATTTCAAGCTGATCGAGAAGCGCAAGCTTTGGCACGAAAAGATCACGACTGTGGCCGGGATTGGCTGCTCCAGCCGCTTTCCCTATTTCGTCCAAGCGCA
>DATENK010000631.1:0-5678 GCA_035275085.1 Verrucomicrobiia bacterium
TGCTCGAGAGTCTGTCCCGGCGGTGTTTGCACGAGCAACGCCAGCCCGGTAATGCGCGTGGCTTCGCCCACCTCGGCTGCAGTATAAAGTGCTTGTACGCGTTGATCGTGGAAGTAAGCTCCCATCGGATATTCGAGCGGCTGATCGCTGGGGCCCACAGAACTTTGCCGCGCGTCGGCCCAGCCGGCGAGTGACACCGGCCCGGTGAAGCCGGCGGCGGTATTGCCCAGCGCGTCCCGGGCGGTGATCGTCACAGGAAAAGGGACGCCGTACTTCTGTTCCGCCGGGATCGCGTTCCACGCGAATCGAGCCAATTCCCCCAAATCGTCATCGAGGATTGTTCCCGTCGCCTGCCCGCGCGCAAGTGACGCGTTCGCCACGTTGCTCAGTTTTACGAAGAACGTCTCATTCGTCTCGGAAATCCGGTCGCCCTTAACCGTTACGACTACGCTCGTCGCAGTCGTGCCGGCGGGAATAATGACGCTGCCAATCGCGGGAACAAAATCCAGCACCGGACTTGCGGTGCCAGCGAAGGTGCTGTACTCGGCCGTCACGGCGATGCCTGCATTTGTCGAGAGCTGCACCGTAAACACGGCCTGCGTGGTGCTGCCATCTCCGCCCTCGATAACCACAGCATCCAGAATTGACAGGGCAGGGGACGGATCGTCCTCAATAATGGCTCCGTACGCGTCGACTTCGCCGAGGATAGCGTTCGTTGCCCCGAACAAATGGACCACAAATGACTCGTTCCCTTCATACAAGGTGTCGCCGAAAATGGTGAAGGACACCGCTTGATTCGTTTGGCCCGGTGCGAAAATAATCGTGCCGGTTTGCGGAGCGTAATCGCTGCCTGCTGTGGCTGTGATGTTTGATGATGCGTATCGAACGCTCACGGTCTTGCTGCTGGGGGGCCGAAGTTGCAGCGGGAACGTGACCGTGGTCGAACCGCTGTTTCCCTCTGTCACGCTCTTGCCGGAAATGAAGATGGATGGATAACCCACACCGGTGAATGCTGTAGCGCTATCGTTGTCCGGATATGAATCTTCATCGTCCGCGCTGGTGGTGACCGTGAGCTGTACCGTGCCGGCGGCGTGAGGCGAAGCGTCGATACGTACCTGCGCGATGCCATTGGACAAAAGCGTGCCCATTTCACATATGACATTGTCGGTGCCGACCGTGCATGAGCCCTGTGAACTGCTTGTTGCCAGAATATCTAAGGTGCTAGGTACATCAAAAGTCAGCCGAACTCCCGTGGCTGGCGCCGGTCCGGAGTTACGCACCCGGGCCGTGTAAACGATGTTGCTACCCAGCGTTACCGGATCTGGCGTGTCCACCAACGTCACGGAGAGATCGTTAAAACCGACTACTGTCAGCGGAATGCTGCGCCCGGTATGTCCCTGCTCATCGTTGGCGGTCAGCACAATATTGGAGCCCGCGGCAAGCACAGCAACATTTCCCGCCCAGGCACCGTTCACAAAATAACCGGTGAACGGCGGCGCCACGCGCAATTCCGATGACGTCGATCCCTCCGCAAGCTTGACGGCGTTCGCCACCACGCGGTCGAGCCCGGTTCGGTTTACTGAATAGTCCGTGCCGATCATTACCACATGTCCCGCTCCGTATGGCCGGGTGAGCACGACTCCATTAGTCGTTCCGGCAAGCGTTACGACGCTTACCCCATTGTCAGACGTGTAACTGGACAAATTAGCCCCGGTGAAATCTGGCGTGACCCCTTCAGTCAATGCGTGCGCAGCGGCTACAGTCAGAGCTCCGCTCGGGTAAGGGGAGACTTTGGTCAGTTGCATCAAGTCACCGCTGTTCAAAATCTCATGTTCGTCGCGGATATAGGAACACACAATTACCACGCCGCCATTGGCGACGAATGGTCGTAGTACTGGCGCCCATTCTTTCCCGAGCGCCGCCATTCGTTCCACGGGGGCGGCATCCTGCTCAATGACAAGGAACACCTTCTTGCCCGCCAATTGCGCTTGCAGCGCTGCGGGATCAGTAGCAGTGAAAAATGTCTCAACGTAATTAGTAAAATAGATCGAAATCGCAGCCAGCGTCCTTCGATACTCCCGCGAGGTCAGGCGGAAACCCGTGAAGGTCAGCACCGGTACCGGTTCCGTGGCCTGGGGCATTGTCGCGCTCAGTGAGACGCTCCGCGAAAAATTGCTGATCACGTTTCCGTCCGCGTCGGTCGCGCGCAGGCCAGCCGGAAATGGCCGATTCATCACTTGGTTTGAGGCGACCGGGTTCCACACAAAGTGGTCGAGCGGCCCCAGGCCTCGCGTCTGGAATGGCCAAACCGGATTCACTACCCGAGCGTCGCCGCGCCGGGTAACGATTTGCCAATAATGGTGCGAGTCCAGCCCGAGTGGCGGCAGGTCCCAAAAGGTGTTCGTCGTCGCCCCTTGAAATTGCGGTAGGCCGAGATTCGATGTGGTGCCGAGATACACTTCGGAGGTCACTGTGCCGGGCGAATTGAGGAAAATACGCACGTTATCCAAACCGACGTTCAGGAACCCTAGACTATCGCTCTCGACGAATGCGATCCGGATTGTGATCCCGCGAAAATTCTGCAGGCCGAAGGTATGTTCCTGCCAATCCGTTAGTGTCTGATCACCCGGTCGTGTCGAAAAAGCGATCGCGAGCAGACTGTTGTCCAGCCCGCGGATTTCCACGCGGAAAAAATGGCTGTCCGAAAATTCGCCGGCGGGGTTACGGATGCGATGTGTCCAATTCAAAATCGCAGAGTCAAAAAACGCAGGAATCGCGACATCCTGATAGATCGTGCGTTGGCCTGGCGAACTTTGCTGCGAAAGCGCTGAGTATCTGCCTGCGTAAGCTGGGGAGCGGCCTTCGGGCCCCGGTGGATCGAGAGACCCCGAGTTGATCACAAAATCCCCGCTGCCCGTGTTTTCTTTGACCCAGCCGGAGAAGTTGCCCGTTTCGAAATCGCCGTTGACGATCAGTTCAGGCGTGCCGAGGTCCCAAGCCAGTTGCACGCCGCGCGCGCTGGTGCTTGATCCCGGCGCCGGTCGCGGATTGTACGCCAATGGCGCGACATCGTTATCCAGTATCCGGACCACGGTGCTTCCCGGTGCAAAGCCGTCCGCAATGGCCGCCACGCCGACGTTTGTTGCCGCCTCACCTACGGCGTCATCCAACAACGTGACATTGAAAGTCGCCGAAATTTTACCGGCGGGAATGATCACTAGCGCCGGCACCCGTAGCTTGTTGGTATGGTTGCTCGTTAGCGAAACGGTGACATTGGTCGGCACTGTCCCAGCAATTCGTACGCTGCCGATAGACCCTAACGTAGTACTCGATTCGTTCAACACCGGCGGCAACGATACAAAAAGATTCGTCGTTTCGTCGTCCAGTACAGCGACGTTTATTGCGGCTTGGATCACTTCAGTGGCGCGCGCGGATAGCGTAACGGTTTGCGGCCCGTCCAGTGCGCCGTCATCGCCGACAAAAATGGTGAAGATTGCCGAGGTTTGTCCCGCCGGCACCACAACACCCGCAGGCACCGCCGCCACCGCTGGATCACTGGACGCCAATTGCACCAGCAAATCGCGCGCAGGAGCGCGACTCAGGCTCACGCGGCCAGCGCCACTCAACTGTCCGCGGCCTTCGATCAACTGCGTCGCGACACTTAGCGTAAGCATGGCGGTTTCGTTATCAGCGATGCGCAGCGTTGCGTCTCCGGGAAAATGTCCGCTGGCCGTCGCGGTAATGACTGCCGTATCTTCGCCGTTAAGCACATCGTCCTCACGAACTTCGAGATCAAATGCCGCGGAAGTGGCTCCGGCTCGCAACATTACAGTTTGCGGAACGGCAACTGTCTGCGGTTTGCTCGAGCTTAACTGCACCGTCACGTCCTGCGCTGGCGCAGTGGGAAGCTGTACGGCGGCTCGCCCGCTGATTGTGCCCGTTCCTTCCTGGACGATTTCCGGCAACACGACCACCAGACGCTTCGGTGCTGAGCCCGTAATCGAAATATTATCAATTGCGATACCCGCGTCCGGGATTGGTGCGTTTCCCACCTGGTTAAAGCGTATTCGAAACTGACCATTATAACCCAGCCCATAGCGGGCTAGCGTATCATCCAGGGGAACGACCACTTCAGAATAGTCCGCTCGCAACCTCCGAAGCCCTGCCGCCTCATACCATCGGTAGCCGTCTGCGCTGATTGCCACGCCATCGAAATCGGCGCTCTCCAAAAACGGCGCGCTCGGCGGCCCATCCGCTTTGTCGTTGAATTCCTTCGCCCAAAACCGCAGCACCACGTTCGTGTAGCCCGCAAGATCCATGGCGATCGTTGCTTCATTGCGCGCATAGATGCCGTTTGCGCCCGTCGAAAAAGTCAGATGCTGGGCGCCTGCGTAGGGTCCGCGATCGCTCAGCAACAACGTCCTCGCCAGACCCAGGCCGCTGAGCGTCCAATACGGCGCAAGAGTCTCGCGCTCAAAATCTTCACTAAACGGCATCCTCGCCACCTGAAGCACCTGGATGGACAAGTCTCGGCGTTGCACCACGTGACTGGACGCATTTGTGATGTACAACGGCAGCGTGTAAGCGCCGACCCCCAACCCGAACGCCGAGCTGGTTGGGCACACCCGCACCAGCGCATTTTGGCCCGGAGCGAGCGTGCCACCGCTGCTGGACAGCGTGAAGTTCGGCTCCGGATTGGAAAGCTCCCACGCAACCGCCTCAGGTGAACCATTTGCAATTGTTAATACCTGACACTCTGGATCGATCGGGCCGCCGGCCGCCCCGCTGAAGCGCACAATGCCAGCCGGGATCACGGTCAAAGTATCCGGGCGATCGAACGCCTCGCGAATGCCCTCGGTCGTCCAATTAGGCCCATCGATCGCCCCAAGGCCCATGCCGCGTTTTGCGAACGCCGCCCAAAGTTCCGATTGGTTCGCTCCACCGGTCAGCAGCCGGTCCGCCTGAAAAATGGCATCGCGCGCCTGCAGGAACGTCGGATTCGGTGGTGAGTACTTCAGCGCGTCGGTCACCAATTGCAACGTGAGTTCGTTGCCGGCGGGGAAACCATGTTTGCGAATCAGGTTAGCGCGCGCTTCCAATAGCGTCACGCACCACAATTCTCCCATGCGGTGCGGCTCGTTCGCGCCGCCCGGGTTGAATGGGTGGATCGGGCTGCGCGGCACGTTCGGATAAGAAGAAAGTTGCGTCGGGTCAATGTCCTTGAACGTGAGCGGGTTCTTCGACATGTCCGTCGTGTAAGGATATCGGCGGATCCCGTAGTAATAATTCTGAGTGAGTCCAAACAATTGGTAAGTCGCGTAAGCGCCCTCCGTGTACGTCGCGTCGAGGTTCGATCCGTCGTTCAGCAGCGACAGCGCGTAGAAATCCGACCAGCCCTCGGCGAGCCCCGCCGTAACTAATTGATAAATTCCGACTCCGCCCGCCACCATGCGGTCGGTCAGCCCATGGGTGTATTCGTGCAGGATGATTTCCGCATCGAAATCCCCGTCGCGGTCGGGATCAGGGCCGTCGAACACAAACATTTCGATGCGGCCCGCATAGCCATCCGGCGCCGGAAAAAATCGCGCGTTGTTCACGCCCGCTCCGTCCTGCGCGTTTGCAATCACCGCGTCATTGTCTTCGCCGCCCCGGCCAAAATTGTCTTTCTGAAAATTGCC
>DATENK010000632.1:0-5305 GCA_035275085.1 Verrucomicrobiia bacterium
CTGCCGATCCTCGCGATTGTTGCATTTGTGGTTGGAATAAACCTGTTTTTCCTGGTCGGTTGCCTCGCCGCTGTCCGAAATCCTGAATGACCGGCCACCGGAAATCGCTGGACCGAAGGTAGGTCCAGTCATAGCAATCAGAATTTCACACCGATCGACGAACGGATTTGAAGATCATTCTGTGGTACACCGCGCGCCGTTTGAGTTTCGTACGTATCCAGCACGGTTACGATAAATGATAACTGATTGAGGATAGCGTAACGCAAGTTCGACTCGAAGCGTATCCGATAATCCGCGAAATTCTCCGTGCTCGGGAAAAACTCGAACTTCTCATCGATCGCGACTTTTGCATTAATTTTCCACGTCGCGTCCTCCGCAAAGCGCAGATAGAAGATTTCCTTCTTGAGATTGTCCTCGAGGTATTGCGCCTGGTAATTGAACCCGGCCTCGGTGTTGAACACGATGTTCGTGCGTTTCAGCCACCGATAGCCCAGGCCAGGCCCGGTCTCCCATTGGAAATCGATCTTGCGCACGGCGTCGTATCCAGCGCCGCCCAAATTGTACATGTACAGTCGCCGCGTGAGTTCCTGATCGGTCTTTAAGGAGGCCAGCATGCGGTTGTCCGTCATCTCCTCGTCCGTCTCGCCATATGCAAATTGATAATCGAAAAGATTTCGCAACCGGCTGTACGTGTGGGTGATCTTCGCGCGTCCCGAATAAAGCTGGCGATTGCGTTCGCTGAAGAGCAGGTCCACCCCGGCTTGGATTTCGCCCACCCATTTGTGCGCTCTCGTCCGTGGCGGCGCCAGTGGCGCAGTCGTCGCAACCGGCGTGAGCACCGCCGGCGGCAAACCATTGGTCTGCGGCGCCGCAAACGTAATGTTGCCCGAGATAATCTCCTTCGTAGGAATTCCGACGGTACCGCCCCACGGCGTCTTCAGTGTGAGTCCGTCCGCCGTCTCTGAAACAATCTCCCCACTCACCCGGTCGCCATTGCGCAATTTAAATTGGACGTTTTGCGCAACCGCGCACCAAATGACGAAAAAGAAAATGCAAGGTAGGGCGAAGCGCCCCCGCTGAGCCGCTCTATGGTTTCGGAATGGCAACGTCATTCGTCGAATTGCTCGCCATCGCCGGCGGCGGCACATCATCCGCCAGAATCCGGCGCGCACCGCCATTGACGAAGATCCCGCCCGCTTCATTCATTCGCAACCCAGGCCGTGAGCGCCCGTATTCATGATACTGTCGCACTAGCAACTCGGCCGAGGGAGTGTAGACGGCATAACGAAACGACCGCGCCCCAGCCTGAAACAGCAAATGTAAATTACTTGCACGATCAACCTGCGCCTCCGGCCTGCTGAACGACACCAGTGGCCCCACCGGCTGGCAGCGATAAGTGAATCGCTCGCCGGGATCGGTCACCCGCAAATACAGCATCAGCCGCTTCTGGTACTGCGCCTGCTGCAAAATATATTTGCGCACCTCGGGCGCGCCACCTTCGCTCGGGATGCCGAATTCCTGTTCCCACAGTTTTGTGCCGCGCACGATCTCGAAGGGTTTCGCCTTTGATGGAAATTCGTCGCCCCATTCCTTCACCTTCACAACGGCAGAAACGCTGTAACGTCCAGGCAGCTCGAAGCGATACGCGCTCGAAATGTCCACCAACCGTGTCGCCACCATCGAAGACTCCAGCGAGAATGCTTCACCGGCCGGCAGATCGCCGCTACTTTGCACCACCTTGCCCTCGCGGGTTTCCACGTTGAAGCTCAGCCAATCCATTTCCGCGCCGAACTTGACTGTCTGCCCGGAACGATTGACGATCCGCACCTTCACCGGCAGATTTTCATCCCGCAAAAACTGCTCCTGGTCCACCAGCAACTCCACGGATATCTGGGCCTGGGCGGCAGCCGCAAGCCCGACCAGGAAAACGGCTGCCAAACGAGGAATACTCATTCGATCAGTCTAAATGGGGTCTGGAATGACACAAGCCCAATGTGCAGGGCGGCGGCTTGATAGCGCCCTTCGATCGTTAGCGCGCTTTCGCAAGCTCTTCCTCCAAAGTGACAATCTCCTGAATCTGGGCGAGGAACCACCGGTCGATCTTCGTCAGATTGAAAATGTCATCGATGCTGAAACCCGCCCGCAATGCGTGCCGAACAAAGAAAATGCGTTCGGCATTTGGCACGGTGAGTTTTCGCGTAATCACGTCGCGCGGCAGGATGTCGCGGTCGCCATACACATTATGATCAATGCGCCAGGGTTTGCCGTCCCCGCCGATGCCGTAACGACCGATTTCGAGCGAGCGCAAACACTTTTGCAGCGATTCCTTGAACGTGCGGCCAATGGCCATTGCTTCGCCGACCGATTTCATCTGCGTGTTCAGCGTCGGGTCGGCTTGCGCAAATTTTTCGAAAGCGAACCGCGGAATTTTGGTGACCACATAATCGATCGTCGGCTCAAAACTGGCTGGCGTTTCGCGGGTGATGTCGTTCCTGATTTCGTCCAACAGATAACCAACCGCCAGCTTCGCAGCTATCTTGGCAATCGGAAAGCCTGTCGCCTTGGAGGCCAGCGCGGAAGAGCGTGATACGCGCGGATTCATCTCGATGATCACCATGCGCCCATTGTCAGGGTTCACGGCGAATTGAATGTTCGACCCGCCAGTTTCGACGCCCACCGCGCGAATGACGGCAAAGGAGGCATCTCGCATGATCTGGAATTCCTTGTCCGTGAGCGTCTGAATCGGCGCGACGGTGATCGAATCGCCCGTGTGCACGCCCATGGGATCAAAATTCTCGATGGAACAGATGATCACGCAATTATCGGCGCGATCGCGCATCACCTCCATTTCGAATTCCTTCCAACCGAGCAGCGATTCCTCGACCAGGATTTCCGAGACCGGCGATAACTCCATCCCACGCTTGGCGATCTCTTCAAATTCCTCCCGATTGTAAGCGATCCCGCCACCCGTGCCGCCCAGGGTGAAAGCCGGCCGAATGATCAGCGGATAACGTCCGATTTTTTCCGCCACTGCGCGGGCTTCATCGAGGTTGTGAGCCGTGCCGCTAATGGGCACATCCAGGCCGATGCTGAGCATCAAGTCCTTGAACACCTGGCGGTCCTCGCCGCGTTCGATTGCCCCGGCATTCGCACCGATCATTTCGACGCCGTACTTTTTCAGCGCGCCATTCCGGAAGAGGGACATCGCTGTATTGAGGGCCGTCTGTCCGCCGAGAGTCGGCAGCAGAACGAGCTTGCCTTTGGCGCCGGACCGCTGCAGTTCGGCCGTCTCGCGCGCGATGATTTTCTCAACGCACTCGGGCGTGATCGGCTCAATGTAAGTGCGGTCGGCGAACTCGGGATCCGTCATGATCGTGGCCGGGTTCGAATTGATGAGGATGACGCGGTAGCCCTCTTCCTTGAGCGCTTTGCAGGCCTGTGTCCCGGAATAATCGAACTCGGCGGCCTGCCCGATAATGATCGGCCCCGCTCCGACGATGAGGACGGAATGGATATCTGTGCGCTTCGGCATCGGACGGCAAATGAAATTGGAAATGGGGCATTTTGAAAGCCGAAAGTGAAAGGAATCTCTAAAGCTGCAGACCTAACCCTACTTTGGTTGGAGTTTCGCGAGGAGAGGGCGTAGCTTCTTTTCCAGCCGAGCGGCGAATTTGGCGTAACCGGCGTCATTTGGGTGGACGGCGTCTGACATATAGATGGGTTTGAAGGCGAGTCCCTGAAGCATGTCCGTTACATAGAGGACGTGCTTGCGACGCGCGAGTTTGGCGAAGTGCTCTTCATTGAAGTCCCGCAAGGACGCGCTACGGATGCCAATAAACACGACGAAGCTGCCGGTTTCATGCAGGCGATCGATTATTCGCGCGAGGTTCGCGAAAGTCTGCTTGCGCGATTCGTGGTTCAACGCATCGTTACCACCAAAGCACAGTAGCACGACGCGCGGTTCGAGCGCGGCCACTTCTTCCACGCGGTTTACTCCGTCTAAAGTCGTCTCGCCACTTTTGCCCAGGTTGCTGATTGTCACGCCCAGGTTGCGGCTCAGTACGGCGGGATAATCGTTTCCTTCGGTTGCGCCAAAGCCTTGCGTCAAGCTGTCCCCGAACGCCACCCAGGGACCTGTTGCTGTTGGCGGGAAATTGGTGTATTCGGCCTTTGACCGGAGAAACCACCAACAGCTCGCGGCGAGGCAAATCAATAATGCGGCCACCGCGAATTTCCGGTTGCTCATCATTCCACGATAGAACAACTCCGACCGCGAGCAAATGTTGCGAAAACGGCCGCGAGTTTGCGGATTACATACTTCCTCGGCCCCCGCCAAATGGAGGTAAATACCGTATTCGCTTGCCGAGCCCGAGGAACAACCTTGGACGCATGGCGAACGTGTTGTCTGTCCCTGCCATCGCAGCTTCTCTGGTTTCGCTTTGGACCGTGGCTTCTGCAACCAACATGCCTCCGACGGTCGCCATCACTGGCTATGGCCTTGGCGCTTATTCGATGACGATATGCGCGGCGGAAACATCGGACCCGGATGGGACAGTTGTCAAAGTGGAGTATTACGCCAGCAACCAAAAAATAGGGGAATCGCCTTCGCCACCGTATTGCTATGATTGGTTGAACGTACCCGTTGGCAATCACACCATGGTGGCGGTCGCGATAGATAATGAAGGCGCAACAGCTGCGTCAGCTCCGGTGGAAATTACAATCAAGGACCCCTTTGAAGCGCGGCTTCTCACGCCGACCAATGGACAGGTTTTCGCCCTCGGCGAACAAATGCGGCTAACCGCCGGCACGACCCACTCTGAAGGAGCAGTGAGGATACGTTACAACTTCGACGGCTATGGCGGCAACTTCCCGGAACTCACCAATGCGCCTTACGAGTTTACGACCACCATCCCCGGGTTTGGCCGTCATTATGTTTCGGGACTCGCCATTCAGGAGGGGACGGATCCCACCCCGTACGCGTGGATTACGCCAGTCTATTTCTATGTGACACCGGTGCGCGGCTTCCCGATCATTACCGTGCAGCCCACCAACCAGCTCGCTTCGGTGGGGACAGCCGTGGATGTGGCGGTTTCAGCATTTGCGGAATTGCCGGTGAGCTATCAATGGCAATTCAATGGTGCGAACATTCCAAATGCGACGAACGATCATTTGCTGATGCCAAACATCACGCAGGAACAAGCAGGCACGTACTCCGTTCTAGTGACCACCGCAACCGGCGTCTTGCCGAGTGAGCGTGCGCGGATCGATGTCTGGCATCCATCGGCCGCAACGATTCTCTTCGCCA
>DATENK010000633.1:0-4141 GCA_035275085.1 Verrucomicrobiia bacterium
TGGAGTGCGCCGGCAAAGCGAAGCGGCGACAGCGCTTTGGATTCGGGGCGGCTTTTTTGTCTGATGGTGAATTTAAGGCGCCGTCGCCGCTGCGCTTTGCCGGCGCACTCCATATTGGCCTTTTCGCCGCGTATAGTGTTCTCGGGCAGTTAGCACCCGAGCAGGCGCTACGTGGGCTGCAAGTCGATCCCGGGTTGGTGGTGGAAATCGTGGCGGCGGAACCAGTGGTGGGTGATCCTGTGGCGATGGCGTTCGATGAACGCGGACGAATGTTCGTGGCGGAGAATCGAGGTTATCCGGTCGGGCCTGAGCCGGGCGTGATTGCCATGCTGGAAGACAAGGACCATGACGGCCGGTTCGAGAAGCGTACGGTATTTGCGGATGGGCTGACATTTCCGAATGGCGTCTTGCCGTGGAACGGCGGGGTGATTGTCACTTGCGCGCCGGACATTTTATTTTTGAAGGACACGGACGGCGATGGGAAAGCGGACCTGAAGCGAGTGTTATTGACGGGATTCGTAACGAACAACACCACGCAACTGCGCGTGAGTCATCCGACGGTCGGAATCGACAATTGGGTTTACGTCACGAGCGGGTTGACCGGCGGGAGGATCACGTGTCCAGACCATCCGGGACCGCCGTTGGATTTGCGCACCGACCTGCGGTTTCGGCCGGATACGCTGGAGTTTGAAGCGGCGGATGGGAGGGGCCAGTTTGGGATGACCTTCGATGATTACGGGCATCGCTTCAATTGCATGAACCGCGTGCACATCCAGCATGTCGTGCTTTCGTCGAAGCAACTGGCGCGCAACCCGAACCTCACCTTTGCGGAGACAGTGCAGAACGTGCCTGAATCGATGGTGCCGGAGCCGCTGAAAGGCCATGGCGCGGCGGCCCGCATTTACCCGATCAGCCACAACATCACGACTGCCGATTCGCACGCGGGCACCTTTACCGCAGCATGCGGCGTGTTGATCTATCGCGGCACCGCGCTGCCGCCCGAATACTATGGAAACGCCTTCGCGTGTGATCCGGCTGGCAATCTTGTCCACCGGGACATCCTCACTCCAACTGGCGCGACATTTTCCGCGCGCGCCGCAACGCCGGGTCGCGAATTCCTTGCCAGCAGCGATGATTGGTTCCGCCCGGTGTTCCTCGCCAACGGTCCCGATGGCGCACTATACGTCTGTGACATGTATCGCAAAACCATCGAGCACCCGCAGTATTTGCCCGAAGCGATCCGGAAGCGCACTGACTTCGACAGCGGCCGCGGCATGGGCCGGATCTATCGCGTACGAACGGCACCGCGGCCAGGCTTCGAATTTGGGCCAAGGGCCCAAGATTTAATATGGAGTTCGGCTTTCACCAAAGCTTCGACGAGGGACATATGTCAGATCATGGGACGCATGGCTTACCGAAATGCCTGGTTGGCTGAAACAGCACAACGCGTCTTGATAGAACGCCACGACTTGTCCGCGGTTCCAGTTCTCACCAACCTTTTGCACGCCAGTATATCCGCTCCTCAGGTCATTTGCGTGTTAAGAACATTGCAGGCATTGGGTGCGCTCGATGCCTCACTAGTCACGAATGTGTTCGGCAACGAAAATGCCTTTGTCCGCGAGTACGCATTGCAACTGGCACCTAATCCAACTTTGGCCAACGATCCGGACCCGCACGTGCGATTCCAGTGCGCGCTGTCGCTAGGTGACATCGAGCATCCGGAAAAGATCAAAGCACTGGCGGCGATTGCGTCGCACGACGATTCGGATCGGTGGACACGGGCAGCGGTGCTCAGTTCGGCCAAAGGGTGCGAACGCGACTTGTTCGCCGAAGTCATGAAAAAGCCGAACGATGGCATGGCTGAATTTTTGTTCGAACTGGGCCGCATTCTGGGTAAGACGCTCGATGCAAAAGTTTTGAAGGGGATGCATCCAGGCCATATTTCCGCGCTCGCGGGGATTGCTGAAGGGCACGGCAGCGATGTTTGTTCGACACCCGACGCGCGGCGGGAGGCGGAGGATTGTTTGGTTCAGGCTGGCCGTCTGCTGGCGTGTCGTGTGCACGCTGCGATTCTGCTTGGCCGCGCGAACGCGACCAATTCCGCAAAGACGCTCCTGCGCTTACTTGACCCTGGGTTTCCCACATCGCTGCAGAACGCGGCGGTCAAAGCCTTGTGCCAGATGCCTTCGGAAAGCCGCTCACTCCTGAAACGGTGGAATGCGCTCACGCCAGCGGTGAAGGAAGCAGCGCTGAACGCGCTGCCGACGCCGGTGTTGTTGGCGGCGTTGGAATCGGGCGACGTACCGGTGAGCGCGATCGATTCCGTGCGGCGCAGGCAATTGAACGAGCACCGGGACAATGCGATTCGTGAGCGCGCCGGCAAGATCTTTCAGAACGTCAAGAGCGGCGACCGGATGAAGGTCTTCGAAGATTACAAATCTGTGCTCGGCCTCGAGGCGGCACCAACGAATGGCGTGAAGGTATTCGCACAACATTGCGCTTCGTGTCATCGACTGGACCGCGAAGGCGTTGCGGTAGGCCCGGATCTGTTTGGGATGCGCAATCAGCCGAAGGAAGCGATTCTGTTGCACATCATCGTGCCGGAATATGAAATTCAGCCGGGGTTCGCGGCGTATGAAGTGGAGATGAAGGATGGACGCGTATTGTCCGGCCTGATTGCGGCCGAGACGCCCTCGAGCATCACGCTGCGCATGGCCCAGGGACAGGAAGAAAATTTGCCCCGCGAGCGTATTGCATCCATTTCTGCACCGGGCTTGTCTCTCATGCCGCAGGAGATCGAAAAGAACTTATCGCGCCAGGAGTTGGCGGACTTGCTAGCGTATCTCAAGGGCGAACTGTAAGAGATTCAGCGTGGATTCGCAGTTGCCACCGTCTTTTGGTTGCCGTCTTTTTGCGTCGTGTTGGAGGCGGGCAGCACTTCGTAGCGGGCGCTCATGCCTTCGCGCATGTGATCGTTCACGTGGCAATGATACATCCAAATGCCGGGATTTTTGGGCCGCATATCGGCAACCTTCATAGCGGCAGGGAGAAGTTCAACCACATCGGTGCGGTGGCCTTCATGCAGCACCGTGTTGCCGTGCCAATGCGACGTGTGCAAATCCGGCTCGCTGCCCATGCCGAGTAAATACCAACGCACGCGCTCATTTTGATACATGCTGAGCAGCGGAAGGTTGCCGAACACGTAGCCATTGATGGCGTGTTTCATGTTGCTCTCCATGAAGAGCCGGTCGCGCCAATTTACGGCGTTGGTCGAGCCCAGATACGTCTTCATGTTCCCTTCGAAATGCCAGCTCTGGTTTTCATCGTAGATATTGAAGAGCGTGATGAACTCCCGATCGACATCGGTTGGACTGCCGTCCGGGTTGGCTTTTCCTTTGGCGGTAACAATCATCGCGCCGATCAGGCCGGCGTTAGCATCCCTGGGTGCGTTCACGTGTGAATGATACAGCCAGACAACGGAACTGCCGTCCGCCGGGCCAGGCGCGGCATCTTCAGTGACGAACCACTCATAGGTGTGGTCCTTGCCAGGGGCCACCGCATCGTCCGTTTTATCGGCAGGAGCGGTCAGGTCGTTGTAGCCGGAGCCTTCGCTCGTCTTTAGATAAAACACGCCATGCGGGTGCATGCTGGCGAGGTGACGAGTCCGATTTTTGAAGACGACGCGAATCTCATCTCCGACTTCGGCGCGAATCAAAGGACCGAGCATACCGAGATGACGCCAATGGCCGGAGCGCACTTTGAGTCGCTGAAAAGTGTTGTCCGTGTACTCGCGATAGATGGATTTGCGATAACGCATGCCGATGCGATTAGGAATCAGCGCGCCGGGCAGATCGTCGGTGTCGCCGCAAAAAAGTTCCTTGAGAACGTTGCCCTGCGGTGCGTAGTCCCATTCCACTTCTTCAGCGGCGATGTAATAGGTGCGCACTTTGCCGCCGGGCGGCATCACCGGACGGTTGGTGGAAGCGGTGGTGAATTGCGGCGGAACACGCGTCGGCGCCGGATCCTTCTGAAGCATTTTTGTCTCGGGCGCGACGGATTTGCCGGCCAGGTCGCCGGTGCTGGCGATCAGTTCCTTCAATTGCTTTTCCATCTCAACCGTGCCGGGCTGGCGGCGCTGGTT
>DATENK010000634.1:0-5646 GCA_035275085.1 Verrucomicrobiia bacterium
TCGGAAATCGCGCGGCTCTATCAAGCGTTGCGGCCAAACCCGGAATTCCGGTTGCTTTGGGCGGATCGCATTCAGAAACACTTCTTCAACGGCGGTGCCCTTACCGGATTGAACATCTCGAACCGATTCAACGAATTGCGCGCGCAGATCGAACCATCCTTCTCTCCGGCGCAGGCCATGGATATCGAAATCCTCCAATGGGCACGGGACCGGTTCCCGATCGTCATGGGCCAGTTAAACACCTATGGCCTGTACGGCTATTCAAATGCGTTGTATGGAATTTTCGCGTCTTCGAATGCGCCGGTGTTCAACCAGCATGGCGGCCGAGTCGCTTCGGGCTTTACATTGACAATGACCAACCCGCTGGGCGGGCCAATTTATTACACGATGAATGGGGACGATCCGCGTGTGCCGTTTAGCGCTGCGGTGTCGAATTCCGCGCTGACCTACACTGATCCGATCACCCTGAACCAGACGGTGGTGATTAAAGCACGCTCGCTACACAACGGTACGAATTGGAGCGCGCTTTCGGAAGCGGAGTTCAAAGTAGAAGCGCTCATTCCGACGCTGAGGATTACGGAGATCATGTACAATCCTACCGGCGGGAATGGGTACGAGTTTATCGAACTGCAAAATTATGGCGCCACGCCCGTGAATGTCAGTGGCATGACGTTCAGTGGAATTAATTTTACCTTTCCACAACCGACTATCCTGGCGCCTGGAGCGCGAATCGTGTTGTCGTCCGATGCGAACCCCGCCGGCTTTGCGCAGCGGTATCCCGGGGTAAGCGTGGCGGGGCGATTTGGCGGCGCGCTGAATAATGGGGGTGAAACCATTACCCTGCTGGATCGCAACGGGAACACGGTTCTTTCGGTGAGTTATGGGAATTCAGGGTTGTGGCCGGCGTCCGCTAATGGCGGCGGTTATTCGCTGGTGCTGGCCGACCCGACCGGCGACCCGGACGATCCATTGAGCTGGCGCGCGAGCATCGCGCAAAACGGCTCGCCCGGTGCGGGGGACGTATTCCCGCCGCCGACGGCTGGAGTGGTGATCAGCGAGGTTAGCGCCGCTTCATCGCCGCAATGGATTGAGTTGCACAACCAGGGCAGCAGCTCTGTTGATTTGGCCGGTTACAGTCTCACTGATGATGGGCAGGCGCGGAAATATATTTTGCCCTCGATAGTGATCGGAGCCGGACAATATGCCGTCGTGTACCCTTCCAACTACTTTACGTTGAGCGCGCGCGGCGACGAAGTGTCGCTGTATAGTCCGCAAACGAATCTGCTTCACCGGACTTCTTACGGCCTGCAACCGGCCGGTTATACCATTGCGCTGGTGAATAATGATTGGGCGCTCGGCAATCCGACGCCTGGCGCGGCGAATGCCGCGGCTGCGTTGGGCACAGCGAGCGGATTAATAATCAACGAGTGGATGGCCAACGCGCTGAGCAGCGAGGATGATTGGCTGGAGTTGTGGAATAACTCGGCACAACCGGTTTCGTTGCAGGGCGTCTATGTGGGTGTTTCGAACGCGCTATTTCGCATCAGCTCGCGCTCCTTCATCGGCCCTTACGGCTTCGCGCAACTCTTCGCCGATGAAGACCCAGGTCCCGACCATGTGGATCTTCGTTTGCCCGCCAGCGGCGCGACGATTGTTGTGTACGATCTCGCGGGCGCTGAGGTGAACCGGGTCACGTATGGGACGCAGGCAGAGAATATTTCGCAAGGGCGACTGCCCGACGGGTCAGCGACGCTCCGAACGTTTGCGGGCAGCGCAAGTCCCGGAGCCGCGAATTACGTATCGACCTATGCCGGTCCTTACCTCAATGAAGTAATGGCGCGCAACGTTTCCGCCGTGACGAATGGCCAGGGGCGCGTGGCGGATTGGATTGAAATTTTCAATCCGAGCGTCAGCGCGGTCGATCTGGGGGGCATGAGCCTGAGTGTGGATGCGCCGGAACCGTCGCAGTGGGTTTTTCCAAGCGGCTCGTTGGTGCCGGCATCCGGTCGTCTCGTCGTGTGGTGCGACGGTGATTTGCCTGCGTCTACGACCTTCGAGGCGACGCTTAATTGCGGGCACAGTTTGAATGGCAATGGGGGTGGCGTGTATCTGTTCAGTGCGGCGGGCCAGCTTGTAAATTCTGTGGAGTATGGGTTTCAGTTGCCGAACCAGTCTATCGGGCCGACGGCCTCATCCGCGGCGTGGCGGCTGTTGCAGACGTTCACGCCAGGTGGGACGAACGGGCCGGTTGCGACGCTCGGATCAGCAACCAACGTGACCTTCAACGAATGGATGGCCGATCCTGCGCACGGTGACGATTGGTTCGAGTTGTACAACTCTGGCAGCCAGCCCGTCGATCTTGGGGGTCTCATATTGACGGACGATCCTTCCATGGCCGGCGCTGATAAATTTCGCGTGCCGGCGCTATCGTTCATCGCCGCGAAGGGATATGTGCGCTACGAAGCGGACGGCAACCAGGGCAACGGATTCGATCACGTCAATTTCTCGCTCGATGCCGGCGGTGAATCGCTGCGACTAAATAATGGGACAACCTTCGCGCCGATCGCGAGCGTGTACTTTGGGCCGCAGGCCTTCGGCGTCTCTGAGGGGCGATTGCCGGACGGAGCAGCGACGATCGCGCGCTTCCCGGGCTCGGAAACCCCTGGCGAAAGCAATTATCAATTGCCCGGCAACGTTCTGATCAATGAAGTGCTGGCATCGGGAAATCAGGTGGAGCTGTACAACTCATCCTCCGACGTTGCTAATATCGGCGGTTGGTTCCTGAGCAACACCAGCGCCGACTATAAATTATATAGAATTCCTGACGGGACATCTGTTCCCGCCGGCGGATACCGGGTAATCACACCGGGCTTCAGCCTCAACACGGCAACAGGCGGCGAGATAATCCTGGCCGTCGCCGATGCGGCGGGCAACCTGAACGGACAACGCGTCCACGCCTCGTACGGGCCGCATGACGCGGGCGTTGCATTTGGCCGCTTCGCGACCAGCCAAGGCGTGGAGTTCGTGGCGCTGGCGCAGCCAACCCTTGGCGCGGCCAATGCATCAGCGCGCGTCGGACCTGTGGTGATTAATGAGATCATGTACAATCCGCTTCCAGGCGGCATTGAATACGTTGAACTGCTCAACATTTCCTCGAGCGGGCAATCACTCAGCGGATGGCGGCTGGCAAACGCTGTGAATGTCCTGCTGCCCGACCAAATCCTGCCAGCCGGAGGATTTTTAGTCGTCGAGATAGGACTTGACCAGGGGCATCTCGACAACAATGGGGAACGGCTCGATCTGCTGCGGCCTGGCGGGATCGTAATGGATTCAATCGACTATAAAGATTCCACACCGTGGCCATCCGGACCGGTTGACGGCGAGGGCTTATCACTCCAGCGCCGCAATAGCACAACATACGGAAACGAACCATTGAACTGGCTGGCGTCGATCCCAACGCCCGAAGAAGCAAACCCCGCGACGGCGGATTTGCCGGTCATCGATGTGCCGCCACAAAGCTATGACGTTCCAACGGATACCATCCTAACGCTGTCCGTCGAGGCTTCAGGAGGTGAACCGCTTGGATATCAGTGGCGTTTTAACGGAGTTGCGATTCCCGGAGCGAATGACCGAGAATTGGCTTTGAATCTGGTTCAAATTGAACATGCCGGTTCTTACGATGTGCTGGTAAGCAACCCCGCGGGCGCGACGTTGAGCCCGGCTGCAACGGTTTTCGTCGCGGCCGCGCCGTCCATCATCGCTCCACTCGTGAGCCAGAGCATACAGCCAGGCGCCTCGGCGACGTTCACTGTGGTGGCGCGCGCGTCACCACCGATTAGCTATCAATGGAGTTTCAACGGCGCGGTCATCCCAGGAGTTAACGGGACCACGTACAGTGTTGCGAACGCCGGCGTTCCGCAGATTGGCGATTACTCCGTCCGGGTCTCAAATCCGATGGGCAACGTAACATCGTCGGCGTACCTGGCCGTCCTGGTCCCGCCCAGCTTCCTGCTTCAGCCGGTCGCGCAAACGGTCGTTGAAGGCGATGATGCCACGTTCCGTCTGGCGGTCACCGGCCTGCCGCCGTTCGGTTACCGGTGGCGCCGTCCGGGCGTCGCCCAAGTCACGAATGCCATCGGGTGGGACACGCCGATTATTACGTTCACAAACGTGCCCATGACCTACAGCAATAACAACATTGATTGCATCGTGAGCAACCCGGTACGGCCAGCCCCCGGCGGTGTTCAAAGCCGCGTCGTGAAATTGTTCGTGCTGCCGGATGCGGACCACGACAAACTGCCGGATGCATGGGAAATCGCCAATGGGTTCAACACGAACGACGCCTCAGATGCCGCCACTGACACCGACGGTGATGGCGTGAGCAACCGGCAGGAATATCTGGCGGGAACGGACCCGCGAGACAGCAATAGCTTCCTGCGCGTGCGGCTCGTCAATGTAAACCTGAGCGCGCCCGCAGCGCTGCTCAGCTTCAATGCGGTGTCGAACAAGACCTACTCAGTCCTTTACAACGATGAACTCAGCGCGGCGACGTGGTCCAAGCTGCTGGATGTCGAAAGCGAAGTCACCAACCGGCTGATGCAAGTCACCGATCCAAACCCCAGCGCTGCGTCAAGATATTATAAATTAGCTACCCCTGCAACGCGATAGGGCGGCGGTTCGTCTCGTTAGCGGAGACCGCTCCCTTACGGTCGCGGCTCTGAGAGGAGACTGTGAGGTTAATGCTGCGCTATCATGTGCATGATCTTGTTGGGTTGCACATCCGTTCCGGCGAGTTCGCCGAGCTTTGAGCGGTCACGCAGGACGGCCACGCGCTGACAAATACGCACAATCTCTTCGAGGTCAGACGAAATAAACAGGACGGCCATGCCTTTGGCGCGGAGAGAATGCACGAGCTTTTCGATTTCGGCCTTGGCACCCACATCGATGCCGCGGGTCGGTTCGTCGAGAATAATCAGCCGAGGCTGAAGCGCGAGCCATCGCGCGAGAAGGACCTTTTGCTGGTTACCTCCGGACAGGTTTTGAATGGGCGTCTCCGGATTGGGGGTTTTGATGTTCAAGGCACGAATGTAATTGTCGGCTAGCGTTTGTTGCTCGGCGCCGGAGAGCAACCGAAGCACGCCGCGGTTGGCTTGCATGGCCAGAATCAGGTTCTCGCGAACGGAAAGGTGCGGGATGATGCCTTCAGATTTGCGGTCCTCTGACGAAAACGCCAGCCCGTGGCGAATCGCGCGGCGTGGCGAATCGATGGCGGCGGATTTACCTTCGAGGCGGACCTCACCAAAGTCGGCCTTCTCGACGCCAAACAACAGCTTGGCCGTCTCGCTGCGACCCGACCCGAGCAGACCCGCGAGGCCGACAACTTCGCCGACGGAGATTTTGAGGTCGACCGGGTTGAGCAGACCGCGTTTGCCGAGACCACTTGCCTCCAGGAACGTCGCGCCTGCATGACTTTCCTCGGGCGCCTTGAGATCCTGGACTTCCTCAAACGTTCGTCCCAACATGGCGCTGATCAACTGAAGTCGCGGAAGTTCCGAGGTCGGAAATTCGCCGACGAATGTACCGTTACGCAGGACGGTAATGCGATCTGAGACAGCGTACACCTGATTCAGAAAGTGCGTAACAAAA
>DATENK010000635.1:0-4532 GCA_035275085.1 Verrucomicrobiia bacterium
ACCTCCGCGGAAACTTCTTCCGGCGTCCAGCCGCGCCCGAACAGCTCTATCTTGCCTTCGCGATTGATCGGATAATTGACCCCAAGCTCTTCTGGGGACAATTCAATGGCGCGCCGGCCAATAAATCGCTTCACCGAATACGCCGTAGTCGCGGGATACAGGACACGCACACGATTCGCCGCGTGCCCCACAATCGGCGTCGCCCCGGCCGCCGCCGGAAAATGCACAACCGATGGCGTCAGTCGACGCCCTTCCGTATCGGCCAGCACCAGCGGAATACCCGCGTCCACCATCGCCACCAGCGAGTTCGTCGTCCCGAGGTCAATGCCAACAATCCGACTCATACTGTCACCTCAACGTAGCTCGCGGGCAGTGCGGTGGCCACGGCATGCGCAATCCTGGGGAAAATCGGGACGAGACGATGAAGCGCATTCGTGGGTAAAATGACGATAGCAATTCCCAGTTTAGAAAGATTCTGCTGTTGTCGGAGGTTCTTATCGGAGCTGATGAAGACCTCAAACCCAGCGTTTTCGGCAGCGCGCAAAAGAGCACCGTTCTTCAACGCAGCCCAACCTTCGCGAAATGCTGTCTTCACCTCACAATCTGTAAGAGCTGTCGTGACCTGTCGTGGAACGCAGTGGTCGAGCAATACGCGTTTCACGCGGCAGATCGTGCCGACGGCAGGGATCGTCGAGCGAACTCAAGGACGGCGACAGCTTGCTCGCGCGTGACACCCTCGAACTGATCCAGAAATTCGTTTAGGTTCATCCCGGCTTGAAGGTTGTCAAACAGCGCATCCACCGGCACACGAGTGCCTTGAAAGCAAAGTTGGCCACTGAGCCGGTCGGGATCGCTCCAGACTGGTAACTCGGAGGTTGCTGCAGAGTTCATATGAGGATCATACCAAGCCTTGTCTGCCCGTGCAAGGAACACACAATCTGTGGCCCTTTGGCCGCTTAATAATTTAATACGGTCAACTACCCATGGCACGGTGTTAGCTATTTAAGCGATAACCGGCGCGATAGCGCTCGGGGAATAAGGGTATGAGAATTGTCGTTCAAAACCCCAGAACTGGATGTTACCTGGAAGAAACCGGCGGATGGACCACCGATGTAAGGCACGCGCGCGATTTTGTGTCCTCGGCCGACGCGATGAGTGCGCGGCGGCAGCATGGGCTTCCTGAAGCCAGTCTGGTGTTTCGCTTCGAGCGGGAAGGCTACTCGATCAGCGTGCCGCTGGATGCCTTGCCGCGCGAAGCTGCTGAAGTGACATTGCGTCCACACAGCCCCGTGCACGAAGATGCGGGTTTGCTTATAGGTTAGCCGCGAACGCCAAAAATTTCCGATACTCGATCAAAATTGCTCGCGTCGCCACCACCAAGGCGCGCACCTGCAGATCCATTGCCGCCGACTGCGGCGTCTCAAGGATGATTTCGAAGGGTTCGGGCTTAAGCTCGGGCGGCGAAGTCAAAATTCCATCGTAGCACTGGGAGATGATTCCATTCTCGGCGGGAAAACCGTCGATGATCGGTTTGCGGTTGCGAGGCAGAATGTTTTCGGCGGCTGCCAGTGCGGGTTCCAACAGGCCGCGGGTCAAGACCGCGCCCCGCACAAAGCCGTAGAGTCCGTCGCTCGTATCGTCCGAATGCAGCGACACCAACCCTTGAAACGCATTGGCGCGGATTTCGTGCTCCAGCAGGCGCACTTCCGGTTCAGGGGAGTTGCGCCAGAACTCGCGATTGAGATCCTTGCCCGAGGGCGTGAGACGCGTTCCCGCCGCGAAGGCGCTGGGGTTGCAAATCGGATAAAAAAATAAATCGTAGCCCTCGCCCAATTCCGGTTCACGGCAGAGGATTTCGATAAAATGCACAAGCGCCTGCGCGCCGGCAGGTTCATCGCCATGAATTGCGGCAAACAACGCTATGCGCACGGCATCGCCGCCGCCCGCGGGGCCGGAGAAGCGATAGTGCGGCAGTTCACAGCCATTCGCTTTGAGTCGCAGCGAGCGGAGGAACGGCGAGCATTGGCCAACAACGGGTTCCAAACTGGTGGGAAGACTACCCGTCTTACAGAACTGCCGCAATCACAGTGGGTTTGAACCCCGGTTGTGGCTGCTATAGCCGGGCGCTACCGTGCGGCAAGAAAAGGAGGTTTGTATCTATGAATGGTATCGGATCAAGTATTAGCGGCGGGGCGGCCGCAGCCTGGGCGAGCGTCATCCTTTGGGGGCCAAAGCTGTTGATGTTCATCGCGATCCTTGTGATTGGCTACTTTGTAGCAAAGCTAGTCTGCAAGGTGTTAAACCGGGTATTGGAGAGAGTGGGATTTGATCGGTTAGTGGAACGCGGTGGGGTCAAACGCGCGTTGGATCGCTCGAGTTGGGACGCCAGCGACATTCTGTCGAAACTGGCATTCTACTTCGTGATGTTGTTCACGTTGCAGTTGGCGTTTGGGGTTTTCGGACCCAATCCGGTCAGTGCGATGCTCACGAGCATCATCGGCTACTTGCCGAATGTGTTCGTGGCGATGATCATTCTTGTGATCGCCGCGGCAATCGCAGCGGGTGTGAAGACAATGGTCCAAGCGGCCTTGGGCGGGCTTCGCTACGGTCGTATGCTGGGCACAATTGCATCGGCAGCGGTGCTGGTTATCGGCGTCTTTGCGGCGCTGAACCAGTTGAACATTGCTCCGGCGATCGTGAACGGATTGTTCTATGCGACACTGGCAGTCATCGCAGGATCGGCGATTATCGCCATTGGCGGCGGCGGCGTGGTGCCGATGCGCCAACGCTGGGAACGCGCCCTGTCGCGGATGGAACAGGAAGCGCCAAAGCTGAAACAGGAAGCCCAAGGCGCGGGTGAGCGCATGAAGGAACGAGCTAAAGAGGTGAAGGACAAGGCCAAATACGAATACGCGCATGCGAAGGGTGATCATCACGGTGAAGAGCACCGCGAGACGCCCCGCTTCCAAACGTAACAAACAATCGCCTGAAGCAGGCGGCCCTCGCCGATCCAATCTCGGCGGGGGCGTTTTATTTTTCGCCACTCAGCACCAGGTCCGCTTGCAAGACCTGAGAATCAGCGACGTGCGCGAAAGTCCGCGCCTGGACGAGCATGTCCAACCGGCCCGTAACCTCCGCCGTGATGCGAATGGTCTGGCCGGGCCTGGCAGACCCAAGAATCTTAACGTTGCGCAGAGCCGTCAGTTTCAACCCTTTAAGGGCCGGAATAGCCGGATCAGATTGCGCAACCACACCGGCGAGCTGCGCGGCCGCTTCTACGAGCAAGACGCCAGGAAACAAAGGCTGCCCCGGAAAATGCCCTTTGAGAAACGGTTCGTCGCCGCGCACCAAATATTCCGCTTCCCCGCTCCGGCCCGGCTCAAGTCGCAGGACGCGATCAAGGAAGCGGAATTCGGGACCATGCGGCAGAAATGAAAGCGCGTTCATTTCCGGTTGGCGGGTTCGATCACCTTGTAATCTGTCGGTATTTGCGGCCGGAACGATTCCGGCGAGATATCCGCATTTTTGCGCTCATTGCTGAAGTCGTTGCGGAGTGATGAGCCATCCGCAAACCTGAGTTCCGTGGCTGCGAGCGATTTAGTTGCGGCATCGAAAACTAATTCCATTTCGCGCATCCAGCGACGCGCCGAAGCCGCTTTGGGCTGCAAGACGAAGTGCGTTCTTCCGCCTTCTTCGCGACCGGAAATGATCTGGAAACGCGATTCGAGTTCCTTTTGACTGCGTGGAAACCCGGCATCCAATAGTGACAGCATTTCCTGCCATTGACTGCGGTCAGTCGGACCCAGTGAGTAACGCTCCGCGCGTTTGAGCGGTGGATAGAGCAGCAAGACTTCGTTTGCCGTTCGCAGCGCGATCGTTTGCGCCGGGTCGCCCAATTCCCACCGAAAAATATTTGGTGCCACGAAAAACAAATGCCCCGGCGTCTTCAGCGGCTGCTTCAGCGACTTGAGCGTGCGCGTTTGCAGGAAATCGGCCGTCCAGCTTTTCAGGCCCGCTTGTGCTTCCAGGAAAGGAGCGATATCAGCGGATGCTGCCGCCGAGAGAGTTATCCCGGCAAGGGCGAATCCGGCCAGATGGGCACGAAGTGATACCATTGGGTCAAATACTGGCGAATGGCAGGTTCGAAGGCACGCATCATTTCGGCCGTGAACTGTTCGCGCGCTTCGCGTTTGCCGAGTGCGGCGCGGTCATAGGGAATTTCGGGCATCACGTGGGCGATGTAACCGGCGGGGGTTCGCGGCAGGACCACGGGGACCACAGCGCAGCCTGAGGCGCGTGCGAGTTCGGCCGCGGCGACGGAAGCACGGAAGGGACGTCCAAATAATTTCACGGTTACGGCGCTGGACGGCGGCGGACGATCCACCAAGAGCGCGACGGTCGCGCCGTCCTGAAGACGCTTAATCACTTCGACCACCGCGAAGGTGTCGTGGCCAATCACGAGGGTTTCGATGCCCCAGCGAGCCCGCGACTGCTGGCGGAGTTGCGTGAAGCCTTGCCCAGGTTCCGTGAGA
>DATENK010000636.1:0-2989 GCA_035275085.1 Verrucomicrobiia bacterium
CAGGAAGCGAATTCCTGCGAACACGATTTGCGGAAGCGCCCGAGGAACCCGAGTCCTCCCTCGACAGCGCCAAGCCGCATGACTGGTCCAAACCGGTGCACTAAGACCGACAAGGATTGTCGGTGAGTGGCGAATAGGAACAGTGTTAGTGTGTGTTGATGGGCCGCCCGGGTGGGCGGCCCATTTACTTTGAAAGCCGGACTGGCCGAAAGGCCGGTCTGGCTTTATCCATGCATGGATGCGCAATCGAATTCTCCTCATCGCGGCCGTGCTGGCGGTATGCGCAGCGATTGCATGGGGCGTTCATTCCTGGCTGGCGCGAGATCCCGGATCCATCAAGGTGGATGCCAGGATTTTGGATGAGTACGCCGGGTATTACGATTTCGGGAATAATATGATCGTCACGATTCGCCGCGATGGTGACCGGTTGATCTCATCGGCTCCAGAACAACCAACACAACAACTCTATCCGCAAACCGAAACAAAGTTCTTTGTCAAAGGCGAACCCGGGCGCCTGATCTTCCATCGAAACGAACAGCGGCAAGTCGACTTTGTGATCGCGCAATGGAAAAACTTCGAGGAGAAAGCGCGGAAAATCACCGCGCTTCCGCCGGCCTTTGAATGCACCAATGCCATGATCGCCGCGACTACCGGAGGCAAGGCGGTCGAGGCTGGCCTCGCGATTCTGAAGGAAGGCGGTAGCGCCGTGGATGCGGCGATGGCCATTTCCTTGTGCGAGATCGTTCACGCTGCCGGTTCTTATGTGAGCTTCGCCGGGCCTATGATGCTGATGTATTACGAAGCGAGTAGCGGCCGCGTCCATTACCTCGACGCGCAATACAATACGCCCCTGAAAGAGGATCGTCCGCGTTCAATGCCGCGAACAGGTGGGCGCACGGCGTTAGTCCCAGGCTTCATGGCGGGCGTGCAGGCCGCGCATGAACGCTTCGGCAAAGTCCCCTTCAAGCGGCTGTTCGATGTGGCGATTGCAATGGCGGAAAACGGAGAAACCGTCAGCCCAGTTATGGAGTGGTGGATCAGCGATAAAAAGAGCGTCCTCAGCCATCATCCCGAGACTAAGAAAATCTTCACGAAGCAAAGTGGCGATTGGTACGCCAAAGGCGACCTATTTCGTCAACCCGCGTTAGCCGCAACGCTGAAGCACGTCGCTGGCGAGGGCGCGTCGTATATGTACGGAGGCGGATGGGGTCGAAAGTTCGTCGATGTCATCCAGAGGAATGGTGGCAAGATCACGCTCGAGGACATGAAGGCATACAAAGCGATCTGGGAAGAACCGTTAAAGACCACTTACCGGGATTACGTGGTTTATGCGCCCGGCATTTCGGCCTGGGGCGGCGTAAACACAATAGAGGGGTTAAACCTGCTCGAAGTCGCTAACCTCAAGCGCTTTGGGCATCATACGGATTCACCCGAGAGTTTGCTTTGGCTCATTCAGATCGCACATATGCATCACTTGACGTGGGCTTTGCCAAAGTCTGCGCGCCATGATCTTTCGCCAAAGTCGCGCGCGACGAAGGAGACTGCCGCCTGGATTTGGAAGGAGATGCAGAACGGGACTTGGGAATGGTTGCCAAAAGCGCTGAAAAAGAATCGCTCCCATCACACGGATGCGCTCGCTGTCGTAGATCAATGGGGAAACATGGCCGTGGTGAATCACACGATCAACACGATGCTCTGGGGCAACACGGGACTCTTCGTCGATGGCGTTTCAATTCCGGATTCTGGCAGCTTTCAGGGCGCGGAAATTGCCCGCGCCGGTCCCGGCAAACGGCTGCCCATCGCCATGAGTCCGGTCATCGTGCTGCGAGATGGAAAACCTGTCCTCGGCTCAAGCACGACCGGCGGCGGCTTGCATGAGAAACACCTGCAAGTGCTGCTGAACATCCTGGATTTCGGCATGGACCCGCAAAGCGCCACGGACACGCCGGTCTTCTTCGGAGACGGCCATGTTTTGAAAGGCAGCTTCGAGCCGCAAGTCATCGATGGCGTGCGCAAACTTGGAGGTGACATTCGCGTCGTTGCGCCGGGAAAAGTGAATCGCGGCTATTGGGTCGGCATTCAGATCGACGCGACGACTAAACGCATGCGCGGCGGTGTTTCACGCGGCTTGGAAGGGCAAATCGCTGGGTATTAAAAGCGAATCAGGGATGTTCCGGCTCCAGAATGCGAGCATAGCTTGTCATACGGCGGATCAAGCCATTGTAGTAAGAATGTGCCGCTGGTCCCATTCGCCCCTCAATACGCTCGTAGAGTAAATGTTCGAACGGCTTTTCTGAGCTCCGCTCCGGGACCGCAATCCCCAGGCGTCTTAAACGTGGTCCCGCTATCAGGACTAACAACGCCGCATCGCTGATCTGGCCCCGGGCCAGGTCAGCCAAACCTTGCGCGACAAGTTCTTCTCCCGGCAGGAGTGGCTCATCTCTCGTTTTCATGCTTTGAAGTTGCGCAGGAAATCTTCAACTTTCCTTTTGAATGCCGCCGCGTCAATGGCGGGGTAACGCAAGAGCCTGGGTTCAATCTCGGCAAAGCATTTTTTCAAATCCGCCGCGCTGACATGACCATGGCGGACGAAACTATCGACGTCCTCAAGGTCTTGCGCCTGACCACGCTCCAATTTCGCAAGAGCCTGAAGCGTAAAGTCGTAATGAAAAAATTGGAGTTGCCCGATGGCGGCGATGTGCCGGCTTCGTTCACGCCAGTCGGAAGTGTTCGGGATGAAATCGTCGGGTGCCGCAAGCTCTACGTTGATATTCAAGCGATTCTTCAAATCTGCAATGGCTTCAAAAACTCCGCCGGGCTCGGGGTCCAGTTTCAAATCGATAGCGATCGTTTGTTCACGAAAGCCCAACAAAAGCGCGGTTGCGCCGCCAGTGAAATACACATTGCCGCGGCTGCGCGCCGCCGCCGCCAATTGTGCATGAATTGCTCGAGCGCTGCCTTTGTTACCTTACGGCGCATTCGGACATTG
>DATENK010000637.1:0-7385 GCA_035275085.1 Verrucomicrobiia bacterium
AAGCTCGGGGCTAAAACCGTCTGTCCAGGGCATGGGCCGCGCGGCACGGGTGAGTTGCTGGCGGATCAGCAAAAGTATTTAGTGGAACTGCGCAAACAGGTGAA
Source organism: Verrucomicrobiia bacterium (assembly GCA_035275085.1). Classification (GTDB taxonomy): domain Bacteria; phylum Verrucomicrobiota; class Verrucomicrobiia; order Limisphaerales; family DATENK01; genus DATENK01. The sequence continues at coordinate 105 of DATENK010000637.1, forward strand.
ACGAGTCGCTCACAAGTCACCCGATAAGGTCAAGGCGCTGGTGGAAGACATTCGGAGCTCTCTAAACAAAGACCCCCAAATAGCGAGATATCTGGGCGATTCTTTGCCTGCGCAAGTCGACAAAGTGTATCAGGAAATGGGAGGAAAGCCCTTTTTGCCGTCCAAGGCCGCCCTCGATAGCCATCAGCAGCATGCCCACGCTCACGGCGCGGATTTTGACCCGCATGGGCATTGAACGTGCTTTGCAATGGCTTATTTTATTACCGGCGCGAGGCTTGGACAGCAGCGGGGACGGAGTCGCGCGCATGAGCCAGCGGCTTTAACGCGCCGCAGCGGTAAGGATTCGCGATGACTGGTTTAGAAGAAGCGCGCGCGCAAATATTACAAATGGTCGGCACGGTCGGCCGCGAAACGGTGGCACTCAAAGAAGCCGCCGGCCGCATCGCTGCCGATTCAATCACTTCCAATTACGACCTCCCTTTGTTCGACAATTCCGCGATGGATGGTTATGCCGTCCGTTCCGTGGACGTATCACGGGCCACCATGGTGAAGCCCGCAAAGCTCAAGATCATAGCGAAAATTGCTGCCGGTGAAATTTGGGGCAAGCGGATCGAAGAAGAAACCGCCGTCCGTGTGTTCACAGGTTCTGCCATGCCCATCGGCGCCGACGCGGTAGTCATGCAGGAAGACACCATTGAAGGCGGACCGGACGAGATTCAGGTGCTCGAACCCGTCAAGCCGTACGAGAACGTCCGTCTCAAGGGCGAGGATGTTCGCAAGGGCGATGCGGTTGCGCGCGAAGGCGCGCAAATCACGCCGGCGTTCGTGGGACTCATCGCAGCCTTGGGGGTTTCGGAGATCAGTGTTTTCCGTCGCTTAAAGGTGGGCTTGCTCGCGACAGGCAGCGAATTGCAGGAAGCCGGCCGGCCTCCCGGCGAAGGAAAGGTCTTCGAGAGCAATCGCGCGATGCTGGCTTCCTTTATCCAGCGTATCGGCGCCGAGCCAACTATTTATCCCATTGTCCGAGATGAAATGGCGGACACCAAAGCCGCTTTCGAGAAAGCTTTCAACGAAAACCAGGTGGTGGTGACCAGTGGCGGCGTCTCGGTCGGCGAATTCGATTACGTCAAGCAGGCATTCGAGGCCATCGGCGGCAAGCAGAACCTCTGGAAAGTCAACATTAAGCCCGGCAAACCATTCGTGTTCGGTCGCAAAGCCGACAAGTTCTTGTTCGGCCTTCCCGGAAATCCCGTTTCAGCGCTTGTCACATTTGTCCTGCTGGTGCGCCCGGCTTTACTCCGTATGCAAGGCGCCATCAATGTCGATTTGCCCTGTCACACAGGGGTCTTGCTTGAGCAGCTCTCGAACCGCGGCGACCGGCGCCATTTCATGCGCGTGTGTGTCGAGAACAGCGGCAAAGTAAGGCTCTCGGGCACGCAAGCTTCGCATATGCTGAGTTCGCTGGCTACGGCCAACGGCCTCGTGGATGTTGCGCCGGGCAAAACTCTCGAAGCGGGAACAACCGTGCAAGTCTGGCGACTCGACTTATAATCCGCCGCGGCGCGGTGCATCGCGGTTGAACAAGGATCCATTGCCCATCACGCTCGCGCGCGGTGCTTTCGTCGCATCATTTGGAGTCAAAAAGGGTGAAGGCAAACTCGGCCCAGTCATTGGCTGACGCGGTGCAGCGCCGACGATGTCAGGCAACCCTGCAGGGCGGCCGGGCGTAAATCCGCTGCTGAATGTTGGTTTGCCCGAAATGCCGTCCGGCGCTTTCATCGGCGACGACATCTCTAGGCCGGGGCGGCTCGGGGTAACCGGGTTTATTCGTTCCTGCGTGAGGTCTGTCCGAAAATTGATCGGATCGGAGATCCCGGATGGGGCAGGGGTCGATTGCGGCCCATTAATAAAATCGCGGAAGTTATCACGCCGTGCTTGTTGGTCGCGATCCGGCGGCGTCGGCGAGTTGTCTTTCAGAAATTGAAAGAGCAATGTGTCGTTGTTTTTCGTGGCATTGACCTGCGCGGGATCAATGAGGTTTTTCAGATTCAATTCCTTGGCTGTATGCGCGCCTGACTGTTCCGCTTCGCGTGGCCCGAATACGTTCAGTGAACGATTATCTTTCTTGGGCTGATCCTCTTCAGTCGGAGCGTTCTGGGCGCGCACAGGCTTGTCCGATCTCTGCCCGGTCACATTGTAGAACAGGTAATTGCCGTCCTTGACCTCGTCGCTATCGATCGCTACGCCTTTGCCGCCAAATTTGCCCTCTTCATCTTCATCGCGCTTCTGTAATTCGCCCGGCTCGAGCAGCATCCAATTCTTCTTCTCTTCGCGAATGTTCTTCATCCGCCGCTCATCCTTGGGATCAACATTGGGCCCGAGGCTGATGTACGGAGTGAGCCCATTCAGGCGCGCTGCCGGAGGACGTTTCGATTTTGAGCCCTTGAACAACTCCGTGTCCACTTGTTGGCCCGGGTCCGTGGGCGCCTGCTTGGCTTTGTCGTTCGAAAACTGGATCGGTTCACCGGCCCGGCCCAAGCCAACGAAAAGCAACAAGGCCAGCGCAAACAGCGCGCCAGCCGGCAGTCGCGTCGGAAACTTCGAGCTTTGCTCTCGCATATGGCACGTCACCCCGGAACAGCCCATAATGAGGGACGGCAATATATGAGATAAGCTTTAGCCCTAAACCGTTCAAACCAATTTGAAGCCCGTCCCATGTGGCTCTTTTGGACTGCTACTGCTAAGCGGCGCAGCCCTTTCCGGGTCGAATAGCGTTTGTGCTTTGTTTTTAAGCGGCTGGGCGGTAGCGTCGAACGCGTATGCAAACTCGACGTTCTTTTCTTCAATTGGCGGCGTTGACGGCGGCTGCAGCGCCAGCGTTGGCGATCGAGCCCTTCAAGCGGCCGGGCGCCCCACGGATGCGCTTGAGTCTGGCAGGCTATTCCTTTCGCGATTCTTTCATTCACGGAAACAAAAAGAGCGCAACGGACGGCAAGCGGATCGACATGATCCAGTTCATCGATTATTGCGCGGAGCACGGGTGCGAAGGCGCCGAGTTGACGAGCTATTACTTTCCACCAGACGCCGATTCGGAGTATTTCCTGAAGCTGCGACGACACGCATTTTTACGCGGAATCTCTATCAGCGGCTCGGCGGTCGGGAATAATTTTGCAATCCCCAAAGGGGACAAGCGCGACGCCGAGATCGCGTCCGTAAAAAAATGGATTCGCCACGCGGCAACCCTCGACGCGCCGCACATCCGGATTTTCGCCGGTGCCGCGCCGAAGGATTTGTCGAAAGACGAAGCTAAAAAGTTGTGCGTTTCCGCGGTAGAAGAATGCGCGGCCGAAGCCGGCAAGCATGGAATTTTTTTAGGGCTGGAGAATCACGGGGGCATTGTGGCCGAGCCACAGGATTTGCTGGACATGGTTCGTGCGATCAACAGCCCATGGGTCGGAATCAATCTCGATACCGGAAATTTCCGCACCGACGATCCCTACCACGATCTCGAGATGTGTGCGCCGTATTCCGTGAACGTTCAGGTCAAATCCGAAATCCAGAAACGTGGTCAGAAAAAGGAACTCGCGGATTTGAAGCGGCTGGTGAAGATATTACGCGACGCGAACTATCAGGGGTTTGTGGCGTTGGAATATGAGGCCGCAGAAGATCCCTGGACCGCCGTGCCGCGGCTTTTGAAGGAACTCGGGCAGGCGCTACACAGTTGAACCGAAGAGAGTTTCTCAACGCAACTTTGGCGGGCGCGGCAGTGCTCGCGACTGGAGCGTCCAAAGAGCGCAACGGAGAACCGCTTAGGCTTCATCCGCAAAATCCCCATTATTTTCTTTGGCGCGGGAAACCGACGCTCTTGATCACCGCCGGAGAGCATTACGGGGCGGTATTAAATCTGGATTTTAATTACACGCGCTACTTTGCCGAGTTGAAGGCGCACGATTTCAACCTGACGCGCGTTTTTTCGGGGAGTTACCGCGAACGCCCCGGCTGGTTCAACATCCGGGGCAACACTCTGGGTCCCGTAGAAGACAGATTCATTTGTCCATGGGCACGCACTGGCGACAAATTCGACCTCACCAAATGGGACGCCGCCTATTTCGACCGGCTCAAGGACTTTATCGGCAAAGCCTCGGACACCGGCGTGGTAGTCGAGCTGGTTTTATTCTGCACCATGTATGGTGACGAATTCTGGGAGGCGAGCCCTATGAATGCGCGGAATAACGTCAATGGCATCGGCAAAGTTGGACGGAACCAGGTTTATAGCTCGGCCAGTGGCGAACTTTCGACGCGCAACGGAGGATGGTTCGCAAACTCGTGAGTGAGTTGAACTATTTCGACAATTTGTATTACGAGGTGTGCAATGAACCTTACGAGCGCAGTGGGATGATAAAGGAATGGAACGACGGCATGGTTGCGACGATTGTTGAGGCTGAAGCGAATCTGTCGAAAAAGCATTTGATCGCCCAAAACTTCCCGCCATCACCGATTCTCGATATCAATCCGAATGTCTCGATCCTGAACTTCCACGCCGCCACGCCAGAAGTCGCGCGCGCAAACTATCATTTGGATCGGCCGCTTTCGTTCGATGAAACCGGCGGGTCTGATCGGAGCGATCGCAAGTACCGGACCGAAGGATGGGATTGGATCATGTCCGGCGGCGCAGGTTACGATCATCTGGATTTTTCGTTCACCACGGATCGGCCGGACGGCAGCGCGGCGTTGCCCGACGGAACGCCGGGTGGCGGCGGTCGCGAATTGCGCAAGCAGTTGCACGTATTGAAGGAATTCATCGAAAGCTTCGATTTCGTCCGCATGACGCCAAAGGATAGCCTGAAGGCAGGGCAAGGCACCGTTCGGATTCTGGCCGACGAAGGCAAGGCGTACGCCGCATATATCCATGGTGGTGCGCAGGCTGAATTCACGTTGGAACTGCCCGCTGGCGAGTACAAGGCTGAATGGGTCAACACGAAGACGGGCGCTCTTGAAAGGGCCGACATGCTGCGGCATCAGAGCGGGGAACGGCAGTTCTCGTCGCCCGCTTACGTGGAAGACATCGCTCTCCGTGTGCAGCGCCGATAGAGGGAGTAGAGGGGGACCCCCCCCGGGGGGGCGTCAGAAGGCGTCAGGGTGTCAGGAGGGTTGTAAACATTGCGCGAAATGCATGTTTTCGGGGTGTCAGGAGGGCGTCAGGGACCCGTCAGATTAAAGACCTTGAACATCGAACGTCGCAACATCGAACGCTCAACGTCCAAGGGAAGACGAGGGATTAAGATTAGGATTAGATTTCCTCGAAGGTTGATCGTGCACTGAGCCATGAACCAGCTCGGCAGTTACAAGACATCCGGGCTGCTGCGGCTGGTCTGACGACACAGCCGCGGTCCGGTTCATGGGTAGGATTAGGGTCAACGGTGCCGCTCGGCCCTCTCCCAGGAAAAAGGTTACTGTAACTTTTTAAGGCACCCCAGGTGGGACACGCATCAACCGAGATGCTCGGCGAGTCCGACAATGATGCCCTCAGGCCCGCGGATGTACGCGAGCGCGGTATGCGTTCTCATATTGCATTTCACCAGTAAGCTCAGCTCCGTGTTCGAGCATGTGTGCAACGACAGTGTCAATGTCATCCACCGTAAACATGACACAACGGAGCCCCAGCGTGTTGACGGTGCGTCCACGGGCCCAAACCTGATCGCGTGAGGCGTGTGAAACTTGTCCAGTTCGAGACGTGGAGATCGCAACCGGAGCACGATGGGCGGGTGCGAGCATGAGTACGCCACGTTCTCATTTGTGTATCTGACGCAAGAATGTCTGCTCCAATGACTGAAAGCGAGGACGCAAATCGCCGTAAATCTCCGGCGCGAGTGCGAATCGATCATAGTGCTCAACGATGTAACGACAAACGGACGCAAGCTGCGGCGCAACAGGAGGCAACTCCTCGGCCTCGAACTCCAACCGATGATCAAGGATGCTGGCGAAGCAACTGACAATGTCTGAGTCGCCGGTAGATGCCTCACTGCGAATGTAGCTGATGGCGGTCCTGAACGTAGAAGCGAAACGCTGATGCTCCCATGAACATCAAGTCCTCCTGATACACGAGGGAAGCCTCTTGAAATAGTGCTTCTGCCTCGTCGAGACTCTTCCCGAGGAAATGACGCACAGCGGTTTTGCCGTCAAGGTCTCCGGGCCAGGGATTGATTTCGTCTTTGGTCGGCAAGCTCATAGCGCGCGAAGCGGCCTAACGACCCAATCCGGCACGCGCGGGAGACGCGGCCCACGAGATGCGGGGATTGCAATTCCGATACCAATCGGGACCGCGTCCGTTCGCTGCTGGAGCGTCTGGTTGGGCGGTGTCATATTATCTCTGCACTGTGAAAACTCTGCCGTTGTACGCCGACGTGCAAGTCAGTGTGAATGATGCGCCATCCGACTCGAACCGAAAAGATGAAATCCATGTGTTGGACAAGAAGGAAAACCGTAATAAGCGCTAATGCCACCAATGCAAAACGTCCCTTATGGCGGATGCGAACAGCCGAACATGGAATCATCCCAAGTACCCACGCGCCGACTGTAAACGACCACAACGCAGAATGCCAGGAAGCGTATCGAACATGCATGCTGCAAACGCCAAAAGCGTGACTGACACTCCAAGGGAAATCGCGGCGACTCAAGTGGCAAATCTTGTCTTCAGCGGGAGGGCCGCAAACAACAGAGGTAACAAGATAAATATCCCAATTACGGTCAACTTCGCGATAACGTCGGGGCGAATAAAGGTTTCCATGGCGCTAACGACCCAAGGTCAGCGACGCACCCCCGTGACGCGACGGCCGGGTTTGCTGCACGGCATCGTTAGGCGGCGTTGTGTCGAGTGCTGTGTCGTGCATAGACGAGGAATGCCGTGAGACAAATAAGAATACCCGCGACGCATGCGATAAGAAATATGGGCACGGGAAGGTCGAAATGAGTCGGACCAAGCGCGAGGCCTGTGTGCGTATCGAAAAAGCCTGGCCCAGTCTGATACTGCAAGACGCCGTAATGCCCGCCTGGCCCAGCCACCATCCAGTTGTGTTGGATAACGATATTCATACGGCGCGCGGCCTAACACCGATTGTTCTTCATCTCTGACGCATATTACGCCAAAGCCGAACGCCGAGGGAACACACTCTCGCGCATTTGGAAAAGCGCGTGGATCGCGACGCTCCATCACGCTGGCCGCGGGACGTTCTCAGAAACGCGATGCACACACATCCCTGGAAGGACGAGTTACACGAGTCC
>DATENK010000638.1:0-8061 GCA_035275085.1 Verrucomicrobiia bacterium
ACGCCCTACCCCCGCCCCGCCATACTCACTCCGACATGTTGAATTCGCGCGGCTTTTGGTTTTCAGGCGGATTCGCCGGCTGGTTTTATTACCGCTGGCGGACCTGCGCTTGAGGCTGCGTTCCATTCTGTGAAGCCCGCCGCAGGTAATCTCCTGCGGTTTTTTATTATGATCATTGTCCTTAAACCGAACATCACCAAGAAAGAAGAAGCCGCCGTCCTGAAGGAAATCGAGAAGCTCGGTTATAAACCGCACGTCATGCGGGGCGTCGAGCGGATTGTGATCGGCGCCATCGGCGACGAACGCACGCACCAGAGCCTCGAGACTCTCCTGACCTGGCCGCAGGTCGAGAACGTCATGCCGGTGCAGAAGCGTTACAAACTCGTCAGCCGCGAAGCGCACCCACCCAACACAGCCATTAATGTCCGAGGCAACGTCATCGGCGGCCGCAAGGTGCAAGTCATGGCCGGCCCGTGCTCCGTTGAGGGTGAAAAGCAGCTTCTCAAGACCGCCGAAGCCGTCGCCGCCGCGGGGGCGACCATCCTGCGCGGTGGCGCGTTCAAGCCCCGCACCTCGCCCTATGAATTTCAGGGGCTCGGCGAACAAGGGTTGAAGATGCTCGATAAAGCCCGGCGGGAATTCGGACTGGCCATCATCACCGAACTGCTCTCCGAAGCGCACGCCGATATGGTCGCCGAATACGCCGACATTCTGCAGATCGGCACCCGCAACGCCCAGAATTTTCAATTGCTCATCGCCGCCGCCCGCACGGGCAAACCGGTCCTGCTCAAGCGCGGTTTGTCCATGAAAATCGAAGAATGGCTCCTCGCCGGCGAATACATCCTCTCGAACGACAATTGCAACCTCATGTTCTGCGAACGCGGCATCCGCACGTTCGAGACTTATACGCGCAACACGCTCGATCTCTCCACGATCCCGATTATCAAAAAGGAAACGCATTGCCCAATCGTGATCGATCCCAGCCAGGGCGCAGGCCGGGCGGACCTCGTGACTGCCATGTGCAAAGGGGCGGTGGCCATGGGTGCCGATGCACTCCTGATCGAGGTCCATCCCAACCCCGCCGAGGCGTGGAGCGATGGCGCACAGCAACTGACGATTGACGGCTTCAAAACGCTCATGCGCGAGCTCAAACCCTTTGCCGAAGCCGCCGGACGCACCCTCTAATGGGGAAGCACCCGATGGAGATTTCAAGCGTTTTGGGGAAGCTTTTCCCATGCGGATCAAACTTGAACCGGGTCAGCCGTCCACGCGGCAGCCGCCCACTTTTATGACGGTAGATGAACTTCCGGACGTCGGCGAAACGCTCCGCACCGAGAATTCGGAGGTGTTCGAAATCATGAAAATCACTCGGACACCCGACACCAAAGAGCACGACGCGGTGGTCCTTGTCAAAGACCGCATGAGCGGTGCGGTGGCGCGGTAAGCGCCGCCTTATGTAAATTCGGCCTCCAGAGAAGCCCTTTGGCCAAGAATATATTTGGCCCAAACTTCGTCTAAAGTTATAGTATGAGCGTGAAAGTAGTCGTTGCCCTTTTCAGTATAGGCCTCGGTGTCTTGTCCCTGACTGCCGAGCCGATTGATGCTTCAAAAGTGTCTCCCAGCATCGCCCAGGTCGTCAAAATGCATGATGCCGGCGTTGCGGATGACGTTCTGCTCGCGTATGTGAAGGAAACGCCCATTTCCAAGCCGTCAGCCGAAGAAGTCCTCTATCTAACCGAGAAGGGCATTCCCAAAGACGTGATCGTAACCTTGCTATCCAAGCGCGTTTGGACGGAGACACCCGCGCCACAATCGCAGCCGCAGTCCACGCAGCAGGCGCAACCGCAAAGCGCTTTGCCGCCAGCGGTGGCCCCGGCGCAGCCCGCGACGCAAAGCACAGTTTACGTCCAGCAGCCTGCGCCCGTTGTTACGTACGTAGCGCCGGCGCCGTATTACTATTATCCGTATTACAGGCCGTACTATTATGGGCCCACGTTTTCCTTTGGCATTGGGCTTGGGCATTCGTGGGGTGGATCGCACTGGCACCACGGCGGCGGGGTTCACCTTCACCACCGGTAAGTTAGCGTGTCCAGCGCGCGCCGACTAACGACAGTTCGGCCAGGCGATCGGCATTATCCAGTTTCGCAGCCCAACAGATGCTGCGGAGCACCATGACGCGCGCGAGCGGATCGTCAAACGTCCAATTGTAATGCCCGGGTATGCAGCCAACGATGCGGCTCTTATGACGCTGCAATGTCCATAGCTGCGGCTGCGGCTCGCCATCTTCAAGGGACGTTCCCAACACCTTGATGCGCGACACATCCCCGCGCATTTTCCAATAGCTTTCGTCGGTTAAATGCATTTTCGGCAAACTGCGCGTGATCGGGTGATCCGGCTGCGTGTACACGAGATCGAACTCGCCGTGGCGAAAGCGCGAGCCCAGGGTAAACGCGAGCCCAAAGCGTTCCGCGGCCAAGTCCGGCGCTTTGCCACCATCGACCGCGTAATGCAGATACACAGCGCCTCCGCCGCGCTCGTGGTAAGCGTCGAGTGCTTTCGCGTTCGCTTCGCTCCACCCAGGGTTCGCATTAAAGAACACGGTCACATCGGCGTTGGCCAGTTGTTCGCCGGTTGGAAAGCCCGTTGCCGTTTTCACGGTCACGTTTTCCGCGAGAGCAAGGAGGCGCGACCAGCGCTCAAGCCACAGCGGGTAATCATGCTCGTCGATCCCGTGATCTTTCGGTCCGGCGCAAAGCAGTATGCGCAGCGGCGTAAGATCGCCTGCCGAAGGTGGTGCGATGAAATTCTCCACCTCAGCCAAACGCCGCGCTTGCGGCATGGGCGGATCGGTGCGCGTGATTGGCGCGGGATCAAGCGGATTGACGAGCAGGAACGTGAGCAAGTCCTCCAGTTGCTGCGCAGTGATAATGTCGCGCAAACCTTCCGGCATCAGGGAGGTTCTCATCGGTTCCGTCGCCGCGATCGTGCCTTGCGCGTATTCCATTTGCGCGCCCGCAGGCAGCGCGAGCACCACTTTCTTATCTTTCATTGAACGCACGATTCCCGCCACGCTTGTGCCGTCTTTCAGGGTTAGCATGGTCCCAGCGTGATCGGGATTGATAGTGGCGGATGGATGAAGGATGTCCTGCAAAACCGAATCGCGGTCGCGATGGATAAGATTTGAAAGGTCAGGCCCAAACGCAGTGCCTTCGTTTCGAATGGTGTGGCATGTCCCGCACCCGCCATCGGTGAAGAAGACGCGGCGTCCGCGCAGCCAATGGCCCTTCACGTCGCTGCGCGTTTGTGCGATTGCGGCGGGAGGCTGCCGTTCACGCATGGCCCAAGGCACATAGACGCGAGTTGTGGCGAGCGGATGGCGCAGATCATTCTTTGCGAGGTACGTTTGGGTGTCCTTTGAGACTGCGAACTCGAGGATTTTGTCGCCCGAAATTGCTGAATCCGTTCGGACATCAAATCGCTCGACCACTCGGTCCCAATCCAATTTCGAACCCGGTTGCACAGCCGGCGCGAATGGATCGGAACGGTCCACGACCGTGCGCACCGTAAACCGAGGCTCTTTCAGAAACGCTTCGTGCTCGGCTGAACCGGCGGTGAATGTTTTGCTTGCCGCCACGGACGGATGCGGTAATACGCAACGCGCATCGTCCGTAACCGCGAGAACGCCATTTAGAGAGAGCGCGACATCGATCTGAGGGTGTTGCGTGATTCCGGCGCGCTGGCGCCAACGCTCGGGCAAAGGCAACGTGATCGCGTAATTCACGGCTTCGGTTTGGCGCGGCACCCGCAAGACCAGAGTCCGACGATCTTCACTCATGGTGAGTCCGAGGAGATCAACCGAACGCCGCGGCTGGCTCATTTGATCGCGCACGACCTGATAGCCAGGGCGAATCACTTCGAACCGGTCGCCGGCGCTCACGAATTGGCCCGCTTCAATGTTGACGTTCCTTGCTGCATTGAGCCAGTCGGAAGGTTCAAGGGGTCGATCAAACGCGACCCGGAATTCGTCCGGCGCGGCAGCCCACGCGAGTACCGGCTGGGGCAAGTCCCGGCCAGCGTAATGAATTTTGAAAATCCGCCCTTCCCCTGCTGGCCCCGTGCCCCAATCGGGCGGCCCACTATGGCAGGCGACAACGAGATCCCCTTGGGGACTTACGCACGCGTCCACTGTAAGTAAACTCAGGCAGGCAATAAGATGATTTTGCGCCACATAGCCTAGCGGCGTTTTGGCGAGCTTCGTGCGCCACAGTTTGCCGCGTGACTCACCGCAGACGATCGCGTCGCCCCGCCAATGGGCCGGCCCAAAGCCGGAATTGAACACCATGCCGACGGTGCTCTGGTGCTGAGGAGCATATTCAGAAATGGGCGGCTCATCCCGGACATTCGGCAGGTGCTTCGGATGCCGCGGCGGAAAACCGTAGTGTTTCCCCTTCACAATATGGAGCAATTCGTCCAGGGGATTGCCGTTGGCCAGCCAGGTAGCGCCCTCCTGGTCCGTGGCAAACAAATCGCCTGCCTCATTGAAAGCCAGCGCGCAGGTGAAGCGCACGCCCGTGCAGACCGTCTCGCGTTTCGAAAAATCCGGACTGATCCGCTGGATCGTGCCGCGAATGCTGTCGAGACGGTATTGGGATTTGCCGGTCGCGCGATCGATCAGATACGCATCGACAAAATTCGCGCAACCCAGGCCGAAGTAAACGGAACCGTCCTTGGGATCGAGCGCGAGCCCCAAGGTGTCCACACCGTGGCCCAATTCGGGCCAACCGCCGGCGATTACTTTTTCTTCGTCGCCGCGGCCATCGGCGTTTGTATCGGTGATTACCGATACCTTCCCTTTGCTTGCGACGAAGACACTGTTGCTGCGCAAGTCCATACCGATCGGAGCGCGCAACGTTTGCTCCGCCCAAAACAATTCCGAGTGGTCCTCGATTCCGTCACCATCAGTGTCCGTCAGCAAATGAATCCGGCCATCATAACCAAGCCCGACCAATTTGCCGTCGTGCCGATACCGCACGTTGTTCAGGTTCACGATTTTCAACGGCAACTCCTGCACCGTGAATCCTGGAACCAGCATCTGTACCACGGGTGGGTTATTGACTGTTTCCAACGCGTGCCCTTTCGCGCCGGAGAGCAGGCCATTCAACGCAACCGTTTTAGCGAGCAAAGTTTGCTCAATCGTTCGCCGCTCATCTTCCGTGACCGCGCGGTTGTAAATCAAGACCTCGGCAATGGCGCCATCGAAGAATCCCTGCGCGAAGGGCGGCTGGGTGGGATCATTTGAGTACAGCCGCGCGCCGACCACAATATGATCGAGAGCGATTGTTGAATCGGTGCGGTCGCGCGCGCCGCCCTTGAAGCCGTCCAGAAAAAGTTCAACGCCCCCGTTCCCGATTTTCGAGCGCGCGGTAAAGACGTGAAACCCGCCGAAAGGGCGTTCACCCGCACTTACAAAGCCCGGCCCAAGGAGATCACGAGCGCCCTGACAGCCCGGGCATTCCACGTTGATGACGCTCAAATCTTTGGTCGAGGCTGGCCCAAAGTCCAGGTTGAGTCCGCTGGTGTAATCGTTTTTGCTATTGGCCGCCAATCCGCAGAGCGCCGAAAAGTTTCCGGGATTCGATTTCGGCGCAGCAAGGATGATCACCGTAAGTTCGGCTGCGGATTCTTTCGCGCCAGTGAATGCAAGGAAATCGTCTTTGCCATCGAACTTGAAATATGCGGCCTGCCCATCAGAGATCCCGACCGGCCGGTGTTCGGGCGCCAGTTGAAATCCGCGCAACCCTCGGGGCGAAGAGTCGGTCACCGTATCAACCGGCTGTTGTGAATACGTTCCTTGCGTCGCGGCGTCCACCCATAGAATAAGGCCATCGCGCACAGGCGGTTCGGCAGCATCCGCGGCGTTAGAGAGGAATACGAATAGCAGCACTCGAACCAAACCGGCTAAAGACAGACACACGCGGACAGGCTGTCCGCGCTCCAATCGGCTATGCCAGCGATCGTTCATCAAGGCGCTCGGGCACCAATCGCATGCCGTGTTTCGGCCGCAGTGTGATCAATGCATCAGGCTCGACAATGAACCCCGGTTCGAGACGAAAAGTAAAGCGCCGATAAAATAAAGCGGTCATGATGACCAATTCCTGCAGCGCAAAATGGTTGCCGATGCAGCTTCGTGGTCCTGCGCCAAAAGGAAAATAAATCATCGAGTCCGGTGATGGCCGGCGTTCAGGCGCGAAGCGGTCCGGATCAAACTGCTTCGGTTCGGTCCAGAATTGTGGGTTCCAATGATAATGGAAGATCGGGACGACGACATTCATGCCCTTTGGAATTTGATAGCCGCCGAGTTTGTCGTCTTGCGTGCAGCGGCGCCCAACGGACCAGATGGTGGGATACAATCGCAGCGATTCCTCGATGACCTGGCGCGTGTAAGGACCCGCAGTCACCGGATCTCCGTCGCGGCCGATTTCACTGCGCAATCGTTCTTCCACTGCCGGATGTTGCGCGACCAAATACATCAGCCACGCCATCGCGTTTGCTGTGGTTTCATGTCCGGCCACGAAAATCGTCATGACCTCATCGCGCAATTGATCGTCAGTCATCCCGCGTCCGCTGCCTTCCTCGCATGCCGACAAGAGCATGCTGAGCAGATCGTCGTGCGCATCCGGGTCACGCCGGCGAGTCTGGATAATTCCGTGCACGATTCTATTGAGTGACTTAAGAGACTTTTGCTGCTTATTCACGAAGGGCAGCGGGATAGATCGCGGCAGCAGGAACAATAAGGGATTGCGCAACATCCGCAGCGCGTATTCGTTCAACACCGCGATGTGATGCGCCACATCCGCGGCGGCGCCTTGCACATCCGAGCTAAACATCGCACGCGCAATTATGTCCAGGGTCAGCTGCGAGAGTAGCGGCGCAAAATCGGCTGCTACGCCTGGCTTGATTTTGCCGGCCATTTCCGTCACGCGCTCGACCATCATCGCGAACAGCGCATCAAGGCGCTTCCGGTGAAAGGCCGGTTGCACGAGCTTGCGCTGCCCGCGCCAGAATTCGCCTTCGCTGGTGACGAGACCGTTTCCCATGAGTATTCGCAATACAGCATAGGGCTGGCTCTTCTGTTGATAATGCGCGTAATGATCCGCAAGCACATGCCGCGCTAGCTCAGGCGACGTGATAACCATTGCTTGCCCGAGGGGTGATTTGACGCGGAAAATGTCTCCATACTCCTTCGCCCACACCGTCATCCAATGCATCGCATCTTGCCGAGCGTAATAACTCGGGCCCAGGAGCCAATGACTGGGGGAAGTGACGAGTGGCGGCAGCATGCAATGAGTGGTGCCCGCGACAGGACTTGAACCTGTACGATGTTACTCACTAGAACCTGAATCTAGCGCGTCTGCCAATTCCGCCACGCGGGCAACGGGACGTTAATAAAGCATGCCGGGGAGATTTCTCAAGTCAATTTCCCGGCCGGTTGTTGCGTTTTGGAAGCTAAGGATAGAAGGGATCCTCTTTGGCTCGGTAAAAACGGAAGGGGGCGCGCTGGACTGGGTCGATGATGCGTGCCGTGGGTTGGTTGAGGATAATCGCGGGAATGTTTGTCCAGCTGAGCGAGTTTGTGAGTACACCGACTGCATGGATTTTGTAGCGTCGGCCCGGCGTACCCTGCACGAAGAATTGCACATCAGTGATCTGGCGATTGAGGTTGGTGACCACGACGTACTTGAGGGTCAGCGGCACATAGCGGACCGTGATGCGGTTCACTTGGTTTGCATAGGCGATGCCGAGTTCATTGGTGGGCGTGCCCCAGCCGTTGGAGGGGGTAAACTCCACGGTGAACGCACCGGGTTCGGTCGGGTATACCAGGTCGTCCATGGTGTAATCTTTGCTCACGTCGATGGCGCTGCGCTTGACATGCCAGCGGGCAAGGCTCCTGATCTCGGGTGGTTCAAAGTTCACACCGAATAATCCCGGCGCAAAATTGTTGGTGTTACCGCCGACTTGCCATAGGGCGACGCCGCCGCCGACATGATGGCCTCCGCCACG
>DATENK010000639.1:0-3905 GCA_035275085.1 Verrucomicrobiia bacterium
ATGCATGGTCCGCTTCGGATATCGGCAGGCGCCATTCGACCACTGGCTCTTTAGCGCCCAACACCGAGGCGAAACTCAGGAAGCTGTCCAGCAAATGCTGTTCACCCGACGGAATGCATTGGTTGACGAACCAACCGTGGAAATCCTTCGCCCGGGCGGCGTCAAATCCAACTCGCACCGGAGCACGTATTGCGCTCAACAGCAGATGCGCGCGAAAGCTTGCTTGCACGGCGAGCAGCACGTCGAAGCTCTGGTCGCCCAATTGGCGGCGGCTCGCCATGGCTTTGCGTTTGTCGACAACAAGGAACTCGACACCATCAAGGCCTTCAACGAGCCCGTGAGCAGCCCGGCCGATAACCCATGTGATTTGCGCCTCGGGGAAATTGCGTTGCAATGTTCGCACCAGGGGCACCGCAAGGCACACGTCGCCCAGCGCGGACAAGCGGACCATGCAGATTCGCCTGGGTTTCGACAACGCTCCCTCACGGTCGCGGCTCTGTCCGCCGGCGCTCATGAGCGCAGCGCGGGTCACCTGCGCGCAAGTTCGCTCACGTGTTGTGCCGCGCCATTTGGGGCGGGGGCGGCAGCGCGGTCCAGTGCCTGCCGGTAAGTGGCCAGCGCCAGCAACGGCCAACTGTTCCGGTACATATCATACTTGAGGTAAAAAACGCGCGGAAAACCAGTGCCCGTCGTTTCCACCTCCGGCCACGAACCGTCCGCGCTTTGGATGCGCACCAAATAATCGATCCCGCGTTGGATGCTCGACCGATACGGATCCCCAAAGGCACACAGCCCCATGACCGCCCACGCGGTCTGCGAGGGCGTGCTCGGCCCTTGCCCTTTGAACACCGGATCGTCGTAGGTATTGCAGCGCTCGCCCCAACCGCCATCTTCGTGCTGCACACTTTCAAGCCAATCGCGCGCCTTCAGCAGCCAGGGTTGGTGCATATCGATCTTGAATGCGCTCAAGCCGCGCAACACCTGCCAGGTCCCATATATATAATTTACACCCCACCGGCCATACCACGATCCGTCCTCCTCCTGGTGGTCGAGCAGAAATTGAATGGCCTTCTCAACCTGCGCATGGTGCAGCGGATAATTTTCGTAGCCGAGCAATTCGAGAATGCGCGCCGTGATATCCGCGCACTCGGGGTCGAGCATCGCGTTGTGGTCGGCGAAAGGAACCTTTTCGAGAATGTTCTTCGTGCAATCCTTGTCGAACGCGCCCCACCCGCCGTCTTTGCACTGGAAGGTAAGCATCCAATCGATGCCGCGTTTGAAGGCGGCATCGCGCTCGGTGAGATTGCTCGTTTTCATTTTGCGCAACGCCAGCAACACCATCGCGCTATCGTCCACGTCCGGGTTCCATTTGTTCTCGAACTCGAAGGCCCAACCGCTCGCTTCCACTTTCGCCGGGTTCTTGTACTGCCAATCGCCCCGGAAACGAATTTCTTTCGAGATCAGCCAATCGCCCGCCTTGCGCAACGCCGGATGATCCCCAGCAAGGCCCGACTCCGCCAACGCCACGCCGATGATCGCGCTGTCCCACACAGGCGAGAAACACGGCTCAATGCGCACGCTCTCTTCCGTCTCGTGCTCGAGCCGTTTAAGTTCACGTTCGGCGCGGCGCACGTAAGGATGATCATCCGGATAACCAAGCGCTTTCAGCGCGATCAACGAATTGAGCATCGCAGGGAAAATCGCCGCCAGGCCATCGCTGCCCTCCAGACGCTCAAGCATCCATTGCTCCGCCTTTTTCAGCGCGCGCTTGCGAAAGGGGTGAATCTTGTTTTGTGCGAACCATTCCGCGAAGCGGTTCAGGCGGTCGGTCCAGAGGAATAGGTTGCGCCATGTAAACCACTGCGGATCAAACCGCAACGCGAGGTCGCGCTCGTGGTAGCCTTCCGGATAAAGTTCGTCCAGGTTGATCGGCCCCGGACGCCGCGTCGGTTTGAAATGATTGATGATCGCCAGCGGTACGAGCATGGAACGGCTCCAGGAACTCATCTCGTAAAAGTTCACGTGGAACCATTTGCCGATCAGAATTACTTCGCACGGAATGGTCGGCACATACTTCCACGGGAAGAGGCCCAGCAATGCCAGATACAGCTTGGAAAAGGTGTTCATCCGCGGCACGCCCCCCATCCGCAGCGCGAGTTCCCGCGCCTTGAGCATCCGTGGATCAGTCACCGGCATTCCCGCGAGCTTGAGGGCGAGATACGCTTTGATCGTGGCGTTGATTTCCGCGGGCCCGCCGTAATAAATGTTCCAGCCGCCGTCGGGCAACTGCATGGACAGGATGTGGTTTACCGCTTTGCGCTGCCACTCAGGGTTCACCTTGCCGTTCCAATGGTGATACGCGATTGTGTCCGACACCAGCGTCGAGTCCACCATCAATTCCCCAAGCCAATAACCCTCTGGATGCTGTTGCCCGAGGAGGTATTCCTGAGAGCGCTGAATCGCCTTCTCGACCGGGACCCGTTCACCGGCTGCCCATTCAAATATCGTCAGCCGTCCTTTCTGCCGATCCAGTTGCCTGTCCGTTGCAGTCCGTTCCACGGCGGCAGAGTCTGCTGATGCCCGTATGGGCTGTAAAGTCTATAAAATGAAAATTAACTAGATGCTGAACACGCCTTTTTTTATAGTTGCATAAACCCCCGCACGCGTAAGGCTCATTAAAGCGCCTTAATCCGCAGCAGCCGTTTGTTACATTGACCGCAGGCGCAATTCGTTCTACCTTCGGTCTATGCGCCAAACCAGCGGAATTGCGTTTTTTCGGGCTTTCTCCGATACGCTGGGCCGCGCTTTTCGTTGGCAGCGCTCGACCTCGCCGCCGAAGACCGATGTCGTAGGCCTCAACGCTTCGAACATGGCAGTGCTTAGCGCGCCGCGAACCTGGCTAAGCGAACTGGCATGGCAAAAGGTTTTGGAGTTCAACAGCTCTCAATGCCAGTTGCAAAACACCCAGCCCACACCAAACCGCGATTGTTATGAGAAGGTGCGTGAGCGCTGGGAATCCGTGCTGCGGCAACCGATGTCGTTGGTTAAGGCCTTGGATTTATGCAAAGAGGCCCATGATAAATCGCCTTTTGTTTTCAGCAATTCCACCACCTTCTGCATGGTAGCCAAAGCCATGATCGAGGATCTGGCCAAAGACTTGCCGTCCGTTGAAGGGCACATTTTGCGGAACACCGCCTCGAATTATGTTTCAGGCCGCATTACCAAACGCGAGTTGATCGAAGTTTTGCGCGTCTATGAATCCAAATGGTCACGATTCGTGCAAGTCTCCGGCAACGGCCACATGGACAGCGCCGTCAATGGCTAACTTCGAGATCGCCCAACTGGACGAGCTCCCCGCCCAACGCTGCCCCTGCGGTTTCGCGCGGCGCGCTTTCGCCGAACTCAAGAATGTCGCCAGCCTGCACCTCGTCGACATCCAGGAGGATTCGCGCGCGCATTACCACAAGCGCATGACCGAGATTTATCTTATCCTCGAGGGTACAGGACATCTGGAATTGGATGGCAAGTGCATCCCGGTAAAACCGATGTCAGCTATTTACATCCGGCCCGGGTGCCGCCACCGCGCGATTGGCGAGTTGCGGATCATCAACATCCCGATCCCCGCTTTCGACGAAGCCGACGAATGGTTCGATTAAGACTTGCCGGCGCAATATGGACTGCGGTGGCAGAGCGAAGCGGCGACATCGCTTTGGATTCGGCGCTCGTCATTGGATAAGCGAGCCAGGACGCGACAGGCTGCTGATCTTCTGAGACAGTTGAGTTTGACTTTGCCTTCTGAAACAATCCGCGCCGATGAAGAAGCAACGCGTGGAGCAGGTAGTTCCCATTCTGCGGATTTTCGATGTGGCAAAGGCCCGGGGATTCTACCTTGGCTTTCTTGGGTG
>DATENK010000640.1:0-2293 GCA_035275085.1 Verrucomicrobiia bacterium
CGGGCGAAAATTTCACGCGCTTGCTCGCACTTGCCGCGGAAAATGAGGAAGCGGGGCGACTCAGGGATTCGCGACGTGCCCAACAAAAACGCGACTGCCGGGACTGCTTCCATCCAGAACATCCAGCGCCAGGCTGGCACCCCGAGCCAGAAGCTCGCGCCCGCACCGCCGGCAAGTCGAGCGAGGATGGCGTTGCTGACAAAGGCGCCGAATAAACCCGACACGATGGCCATTTGTTGCAATGAAGCGAGCCGGCCGCGCAGGCGCGCGGGAGCGACTTCGGCGATGTACATCGGGGCCAATACGCTAGCGGCACCGATTGCTATGCCTCCTGCGACGCGCGCCGCGATAAAAAACCCGGCCGAATTCGCAGCGCCTGTCGCAATGGCACTCAGAAGGAAAAGAACTGCGTTCAAGAGCATGGTGGGCCGTCGTCCGAGGGAGTCGGCGAGATTGCCCGCACCGAAAGCACCAAGCGCACAGCCTAGCAACACGGATGCTACGGCGAAACCTGTAACTGCCGCCTGAGTGCCAAAGGCCTTGCCCAGGGCATCGACAGTTCCATTAATGACGCCGCTGTCGAAACCAAAAAGGAAGCCGCCGATCGCGGCTACACAACAAAGTGTAATGACGTAGGCAGAGCTATTTCGTTCTTTCATAATCAGAAGTTGACGCCAACCTGCGCGCCTAGGACGAGGGCGTTAGAGATTTGTCCGGTACCGCCGGGCCGGATGATGTACTGAAGGTCGGGTTGAACATAGAGCGCGCTCTTGGCGAACGAGAAGCGATAGGTCAATTCCACAGCGGTCTCACGCCGCTGCACTCCAACTCGTGGGTCGAGGAGTTGCGCTCGCTGCTGCGAGTCTCGCAGATCGTCGCTAAAGTAACCGGAAACGACGCCCAGGCCGGCTACATCAAGTGGACGCGATGGAAAGATGCCACGGGTAACAAGAGCAGCCGTAAGAAAATAAGGCATCCGACTGCGCGACTCGTCCGGGGAGACCAGGAAAGAGCCGGCAATGCCAAAGCCGCGATGGCTGCCTTGCTCTCCGAACCTGACCAGAACTTGATCGAACAAGGTATAGACGCCCCAGTTCCCGCGTTCCGATTCGCCGGTATTGAAATTGGTGAAACGGCTGTTGTCATACCAAAAGCCGGCCTTGTAGTTACCGATAAGGCCGGTGTCGCCCGGCAGGCTGTTGGCCTGATATCCAACCTCTCCTATGGCGAAAGCCGGGCCACGCAAGGAGAGATCCACTCCATGCTCATCATTGCTGCGAATAGACGGATCTCCGTTATAAACGCCGCCCATTATATAGGTCCTCGGGGTTGGCCTGAATGTGACTCGGACGCCCCAGGTGTCATTGGGATAAGCGGTCATGCCCGGGGAGTTGAAAAAAATGCCCACTGGATTCCCGTCGAAACCGTTTTGGACAAAGACGTAGTTATAGGGCGAGACTAGGAAATCGTCGCCTGCGGCAATACGCCCGATGCGGAGTTCCAGTCGGTCATCGAACAGTTTCTGGAGGTAGGACACATTGACCACGCGGAAAGTTTCGCCGCCAAAAACCTGCTGAACTGTAAAGACGTTGTGAATGTAATTCGCCGACAGGCTGCCGCCGAAACGGTACGACATTGAGAACAGAAGCGAGGCCCCTTCGACGCGCCACAGCTTCTCCAAGTCGAAATTCAGATCGAGCCCGATATTATTCGCCGACGTGAATCCTTCGTCTTGTCCGCCACTCGGGTTACCGAGCGAATCGGTAACGAAGGTCAAAGTTGGAGTGATGCCTCGCTCCTCGAGCCATGTGCGCGTTCCGCCCCAATCTCCCAGCAGATGCTCACGTGGCAGAACCAGCTGAAATGGCAGCGGAGCCAGGTGCCGCGTTCCGGCGGATGCCTCAGCCGTTTCTTCGGAACGGGCGGACGCTTTGAAGAGGATGATTGTGAGAAAGACAATCATAACCCACTTCCAAGTCCGTCCAGTCATTGAATCCTTCATAGGTTCAACTCGCCTTTGCAAGCGCTGTGCTCTTGGAAGCGATAACCTCCATGAGATCATTCCAGGAGCTGACGAACGACTTGGCTCCGTCATCCTGGAGCCTCGGGCCCAACCTATCGGTGTCGACGCCCGCGGCGGCGAATTGCTCCAGCACCGCTTCACAATCGCCGCCATCCGGCGACATGATTTCGCCAAGTTCCCCGTGATCCGCGAAGGCTTTCAAAGTTGCCTCCGGCATCGTGTTTACCGTGAAAGGCGCCGCCAGCGCTGTTACATACAGGACATCTGATA
>DATENK010000641.1:0-3548 GCA_035275085.1 Verrucomicrobiia bacterium
ACTGCGCCTTGGCCGCGACGTGCGCGAATCCAGACCCGCGGTTTCTCTTGCAGTGACCGCAACCATTCCGAAGTCAGCTCCACCTCGTCTTTGACCCATTCGGGCGATGCGCGGCGGAGGTCCGCAGGAGGATTGCGGTCCAACTCCTGCGCCTGCCGAATTTGTTTCGCAACCGCATCATGGAGGTTTAGCCAGCCGAACCAGCGATAATACGCAAATACCGCTCCGGCGATTTCGCGGGCAGTCGCAGCATCGATGCTTTTGCGCGCCTTGAGCACGCGCCGCATCGTGGCATCGGCCGGACGCTCGCGATCGGAACTCTCAATAATCTCCGCGATGATCCTGATCACGGTTGCGGCATTATCCAGCAATACGCGTCGTAGCGAATCTCGCTCCACGCAAGCTCGGACAAAGGATGACCGGGAAAGAGCGGCGTTTCCACCGGCGTAAATTTGATGCGCACGTGGATCGACGATTTTTCCCGCGTGTATTTGCGCGAGATGATGAATTCGTCGTCGCGGAAGCGGCGATTCGACGTCTGCACGTTGTGTTGAGTGGCGCCTAATTCTTCTTTCGGATTGGAATAAATGCACGTGTTCGCGCCCGCGAGGTACCAGATGCCCGCCAGCTCCTCGCCGACATAAACTTCCGCGCGCTGATTCGGAAAGCTATAGTCCAGTTTACGCCGGAGCAGCACGCCGTAATTATCCGGGCGAAGCTTGAGTTCGAATTCAGAGGTGCCTTTCGTTTTCCGGCCGCGGTCAGAGTGCGATTCGTACACTATTTGCGAGCCTATGGTATCGACGCCCAATTCATAGCGAGACGTGATCTCGTATGGTTCCGATGCGTCAAGGGATTTGTAACCGTGATCGCTCTCACTGGCCGAATCGCCGATTTTCAATCCGTCCGTCTTGACGAGTGTGGCCCGATGCACGCCGTACCAATAGGTCACGGTCTCATAATGTTCGGTCGAGTCATTTTGGCCACCGTGCTCCAGGCGGATGACAGCGTTTTTGCCGAAGGGCATGAGATCGCCCAGGAGGAATCGATACGCAGATTGGATCAGGTCCTCGGGGTCTTTTGCTTCTTTGGGATTCGCTGCGCCGCATGGGTGACCTGCGAATGGCAGCGTCATGTTGCGTCCGCCCCAGTAATCTCCGCCCCCGCCCCATTCCTCTGTGCCGGTGCCATATGCTTGAGGCGTCTGGCTATCATCGAAGAAAAAGCGCGGGTCACCTTCGAGGGTGTTTAGGTTGCCTTTATGCGAGAAAATCCAGGACGTGCCCACAAAGTTGCCCGACCAATCGCCACCGGTCTCGACTTCGCGCGTATCCAACAGCACGAGGTCTTTGCCCGGTTCGGGTTTCGGATGATCGCGATAAGTCGCGTGGAAGTAGGTGACCTGTTCGAACGGATCGTTCAACCGGTCCCAGCGCACTGTGCCGGTGACATCGTTCGAGTGGCCGCTCAACTGAATGCGCGCCGACTTTCGAAACGGCATGGGAAAATAACACGCGAGGTGCAGCCGATCAGCATCAAAGCGGATGTTCATGGGAAACGCTTTCACCAGGAACTCGCGATTGTCCCGGTTGTAAAGCGTCCCCGCGCCGAAGAACAGCGCCACCGGTGCGTCCACGCTTGGCTCTTTGCGATCGTCCCACGTAATGCGCAGCCGCGCGCGGCCAAACGCCAGGGCCTGCTCGCGCGGAACTGAGAAGGACAGTTGGCGGAGCATGGCAGGGTCGGTGTTGGTGATCGTGAGACTCGAAAATTTGTTGGTCGTAATGCGGCCGCTCGTTCGCGGAGTAATGTCAGTCCCGGCGCGTGCTATCAGATCGAGCACGTCTTTACCGGGCGGCGTACGGCCGTCCCAGGACCAAATGGGGCGCGAGAGTTGGGCATGTGGATCATAGAGGTGATAAATAAAGTAACCGGTCCCGTAACGCGTGCGGGAGTACGCCAGGCGAAACCCGCGTTCAAAGGGCATTGGCACCCACATGAGATCGGCGCCTTTGGTGATCGACCATGTCCAGGTGAGCGGATTCGGAAAGAGCTGTTCCGGCATGAACACTGAGTTGGGCACCGGCTTGTTTGGATCAGCCGTGCTGGTCTCCTGCACAATATGGTCGTGGCCATCGACTTCATAATGCCATGGGCTGCCATGCCAATGATTGCAGCGAACAAAATACAAAACTCCCGGCCCGGACACATCCAGCGCCACATTAAAATCATCCGCAAGCTGATAGAGGAAGTGGCTCGCATCCGCTCCTTCGTTCCCGCCGCGTCGATCGTACGTGCTGCGCATGTATGCACGCGCCCCAATGCGCAGATAAGGCCATTTGTCCCATTGACGGTACGCATCGAGACCGACGGGAATCACTGGCGGCTCAACTGAAAACGTCGGCGTGTTCAGAAAAACCATCGCAATGAGAATCGCCACGCATTTGCCCATACCGTCCAAGCAAAGCAGAACCCGAAAAAATTGGCAGCTTAAACTCAGCGCTACTCTGCGAGGGAAACGCAAACGAGTTCCCTGTCGTTCCGGGCGTAGACCGAGCGGTTGGCAAACGCAGGGTGGGACCAGACCACGTCACGGCCGGCGGCGGTATTGGTCGGTTCGAGTAGATGGGCGCGGCTGATTTCCTGGTAACCCGCGGGCGTGAGGCGCGCGATGATCAGGTCACCTTTTTCGTTCGGCAGGAAAAAGCGGTCGCCATTCTTAATCAGAAACGCATTGGCCCAACGGACTTCCTTGCCGCCCGTGGTCGCTTCGAACGTTTCCCAGACGCGCTCGCCCGTATCGGCTTTGAGGCAGCGCAATTGCCCGTAGCTACAAATTCCGTATATGTGCTCGCCGTCGAAATACGGCGTCGGCATGATGCTGTGCAGGCCGTCCGTGTTGCGCTCGCTATTCGATTTGCCGCGCCATAGGATCGTCGGTTCGTCTTCCGTGAGCCGCAGCATGATGGGACCGTTGTAAAAACTCGTGATGAATAGCCGGTCCCCGTGCTGTCGCGGCGTCGGGATGCTGAGACCCGACCGCACTTCCATCGGCACGCTCCAGAGAAGCCTTCCCGTTTCCGTTTCGAGTGCGTTGATGGATTCCGGGTGCCAAATGATCACTTGCCGTCGGCCGGCGGCCTCAACCATCGTCGGCGGGCAATACCCCGGCTCTTTGGCTGACAAGGCACGCCAAATCTCCTTCCCGGTGAGTTTGTCGAACGCCACTGCCACGCTTCCAGGGCCGCCGACGAGGCAAATCAACTTCTTGCCATCGATTAACGGGTGCCCCGCAAATCCCCAGAGTGGCGTCTTGGCAGCGAAGTCCTTCTTGAAACTTAGCGACCACAGCACTTTGCCGGACTCGCGCTGAAAGCAGGACAGGTCGCCCTCGGCGCCAAGGCTGTATACGCGGTCATCCTCCACAAGCGGCGTCGCGCGCGGCCCGGCAGGATAACTCATGTCGTACGGGCAATCGTACTCGTGCTTCCATAGCAGTTTGCCATCCCTTTCGTCGATGCAGAGCACACGTTCAGTGCCCGGAATCT
>DATENK010000642.1:0-5110 GCA_035275085.1 Verrucomicrobiia bacterium
GGTCGATCCGGCGGCGCGGCCAACTCCAGCCGCTCGCCCTGTAGCGTGATGGTCGCCTGCCGGATTTGGCCACCGCGGCCGGCAAGAGCGACAACCATGGCTTTGTTATTTTTTTTCGCTTCTTCCAGGCGGCCTTTCCAATTCTGCAGGAGCATCGCCCAGGTGTCATCGGGTTTGAAACGGGTCGTCCCGCTCGTGACCATGACGATATCCACGTTCTTCACGCTCATGACCAGGCGCTCCGCATTGGTGATCGCTGTGTCCAACCGCGATGCGCGCGCGTTGCCTTGTTCCTTCAGGAAGCGGTTGACCTGGGTCGCAAGCTCCACGCTTTTCTCCGGTGACCAGGTTTGCACCGGGAAGACGCCGCCCTTCACCTCGTCGGCAAAGCTCCAGATTCCAAAGGTGTCGCCAGGTTGCATGCGTCCCTCGATACCGGAACAAATGAGATCGAAAACGACCTGGCGGCCGGAATTTTCCAGCCGTTTCATGGAAGTGGAAGTGTCCATGATAAACAGGAAGCGGTTTCCTTCGGGTCCTTTGCGAGGGGCGACGGTGAGCGCCGCCGGGGCCCACGAGGCGGCCGCCAACAATAGAATCAGCCCGTATCTAATCATTTCAGTCCTTTACTTTGATCGTTCAATAAACGGGAAGGTAGCTACTTTCGGGCCAAATCCCGCCCACCCTGCAAACCCTCGCCCTAACGCGAATCGGCCGTCAAAGGCGGATTCGCGAGGTAATTGGAGATTTGCGAGAAGAGGTCGGGCGGAAATTCGAAAATCCAGGTTTGGCCGTCCACTACCGCAAGCGCATACGGGTAAGGCGCAGGCGCGCGAGAACTGAATTCGAGCGTCAACACGCGCGCTCGGTCCGGCAGGCGCAACTCGATGCTCAACTTGTGACCGTTCTCCGCGAAACCATATTGCGCGCGATGCTCGTCGCCGCGCGCGACCCAGGACACGGCGCGCAATTCCCCCAGGCGAAACATCATTTCTTCAACGGCGAAAGTATTGATGATTCCTTGCGAGCCCGGCGCCAGCGACCATTCGCCGGCAGGGCTGCGCAGAATCTGTCGCTGGTACCCCCGATGCTGAATCGTAAGTCGCGTGATCTGGTTGGTGCTGAAGGACCACACGCGCCGCTCGCGTAATTGCCATGCTCCGGTCGGCAAGCGGTCGACGAACGGCGCCGGCAAAGCGTAAACGGTATCTTCGCCACCCCTCGCAAAAACCACCGCTTCGCGCCGCGCGCCGACATCGAGTTGCGCGATGATGCGGTTTGTGGGCGCGCCCAGAGAGTTGGTCGCGCTGCCGCGCAAAATGTATTGGCGGCCGGGCGTGGCAAGTCCGTAAGGGGCAAAGTCTGTCACCACGTCCTTTTCCACCTGGCCTTCAAGGAAGCTCAATTGGTTCAAACAGCCGCGAATCAGCTCGCTATCGGCGGGCATGAACTCGGGTTCGGTGACAAACCACAGATTGTTCGTTTGTTTGCGAATGGTGAAGTTCTGTTCGCCCCGAACCTCCATCGATTCAATGGCTGCCACCGGAAATGCGAGTACGTGGCGGTCGCGCAATTCGTCGTGGGAAGTTTGCAATGCTTCGAGGACGCTGCGCGGCGTCAGCACAATATTTGTCTGCGCCATCCGCCGGGCATAAACGACCGTGGGATCATTCGTCGGGCTTTTCCCAAATTGCACAACCTGCAGATCGTTCGTCCCGAGGCCGAGCACCAGCTCGGCTTCAGGCGTGCGCAATCCGAAGGTATCGAGATCGGCGCGCGGATCGTCGGTGACAAACTGGACAGCCTGCGCCGCCTGGAGTTTGCGGATGAGCGCCTCCACTTTCGGCGCGCTGGCGCGCGCGCGCGTGGGCTTGGCCAAATAGAGCACCTTGTTCGTGGCATCGACTTCAATGGCGAAGCTGCGCGCGGTCGTACGAACTTCGAAGCGGTCCAAATTCGATTCCGTCAGATTTACCAGGGCGGTATCGCGCCAATCGTTGGCCGTTTGCGGCAGGATTTGCGGCAACTCCGCCGGCACGATGTAAATCCCAGGAGTGTTCATTACTTGCAAATACACCTGGTCGCCGATGGCGGTGCGCGACCCGAACTGCAATTCAGTGCGGCCGCTCTTATGATTCAAGACCAGCGTGGCCGTTGGGATATCCAGGCCGAACTCAACCAGGCTGCGTTTTTGCGCCTGCAATTCGTCCTGAGTGAGGTGCGTGTGCGGCGCGAGGTTTTCGAGGATCGCCAAAAGCTTGTCCACGGCGAACGATTGCCCCGGGTAATAAAATGGCAGCGTAATGTTCCAGTTCAGGTTGGTTCGATCGGCGCGCAGGACGAATTGGTTGGTGCGGCGCACGACGATGTTGGTCACATCAGAGGCGCGTAAGGCAACCAGCCGCGCCGGGACTTGCGCGTTTGCCGCCGCGGGGGGCGCGTGGCGTTCGAGGAAAATGATGACACCGAAAAGCACCGCGCCCGTTCCGAGCAGCCAGAAGGTTGTTTTCCAACTGCCCATCAGTGTCTCCGGCGAAACCGCACGATGCCGCCGAGCATCAACACGGCGCCGGGCATGCCGGCGAGCAAACCCCAACGCAGATTGTTCATCTGCGATTTGGTCACGATGAGGCGATATTCCTTGATGGGACGCGGCCCCAGCTCACCAAGGATTTCGTTGCGCGCCAGCAACCAGTTCAGCGCAAGATTTGCGAACTGCCGATTTGCGACCTGTTCGATCGCGTTGTTGGCCATGAACACGGAGTCGCCGGCGACCACCAGCCGGGTTGCGCCGCGGTCCGCGCTGACGCCGCGCAGCCCACCCTTCTCGACCGCCGCCATAATCGGCACGGTCCCCACGTAATCCTGCGCCGACGGATAGACCTCGCCGTTCCGGATATCGCTCATGACGCGGCCCTTTTCGCCGGTCGTGGCCAACAGTTCTACCTGAACGCCATCGGAAGGCCCCGTCGTTTTCACCTTTGCGACCGAGCGCGGATAAACCATGTACAAACTGGAATCGATCAGCGGTTTGGTGATCGGGTGCCCGCCGAACTGCGACACCACCATGTCAGAGCGGGTGATGGAGTGTTCGACATCAGTCACGACGTTGCGCCCGACTTCGACACCCCAGGCTTCCAGCATTTTTTCGAGCCCGAGCGCGCGCTGGACGCCCATATGATTGAACATGACCCATAAACGGCCACCCTGCCGGAGGTAACGATCGATTTTTCCGATCTCTTCCGGCAGGAACGGATCGCGCGGGCCGGCGATGACCAGCACTTGGCAATCGGGGATTTCGCTGGCGGCGTCCAGGCGAAGGGTTTGCACCTCGATGTTGTTGTCGCGCAGCACTTCTTTGAATTTCGAGTAGCCGAAGGTTTTGTCGTCGGCCTCGAGGCTGTGCTCACCGTGGCCTTGCAGATAGCAAGCCCGGAGCTGGCGCGGGTTGGTGACGGTGAGAATGGCGGAAGTGAACATCATTTCACCTTTGAAATGCGTGCGCTTTACTTCTTTGCTTTGGCCGGACATTAGCGCGCTGGTGTCCAGCTCGGACAACTCACTCGCAGCAATCATGCGGGTGCGGCCCTGGCACTCGAAAATGACCAGGTCTTTGTCGGCCAACGGCCGGAGTTTGTATTTGTTCTGGATCTCCTGCGCCGCGCCCGGGCTGGCAAGGTAATCGACCGCCTCGACGGTGAGTTTCGGACACGCGAACCGGTATTCTTTGAGCAAGCTCCACACCGAATCGAACATCGGTTCCTGTTTTTCGAAGAACACAACCACTTTCACCGGGTTGGTGATGCTATTCAGCACCCGGTGCGTCATCGGACTGAGCTCCGTTTGCGCGTGAAAGGACAGCGGCAGCCGCCAGTAATGGCGCGCCGCAAGAAAATTGAGCATCAGGATAATCGCCAATACGATCAGCGTCGAGATAAGCACGTTGAAGCTGATGCTCCATTTGCGCGCGCGCGAAAAACTGGGTTGCGAATCCTTCATGCTATTTCCAACGGCGGCTCTCGACGACTTTCAACGTCAGATACAAAAAGAAACCGGTGAACGTCAGATAGAACACGATCGGCCGGGTATCTACCACGCCGCGCGCGAAATCTTTCATGTGTTCAATGAGTCCGACATGCGAGAAAACTTGCGCGCGCCAATCCGGACCGTTCGCCATCGAGATCGCCAGATAACTCAGCATGAAAAGGGAAATCCCGATCGCCAGGCTCACAATCGCCGCGATGATCTGATTGCGCGTCGTGGCGGACGCAAGACAACCCAGCGCCATATACAGGCAACCCCAGAGAAAAATGCCGAGAAAAGTCGCCGCGATCGTCCCCCCGTCCACAATACCGGGAACGTTGCTCAGCGGCCGCGCGATGAACACCCACGTTAGCAATGGCACGCACATGAACACATAAAACAGCAGCGCGCCGGTAAACTTCGCGAGCACGACCTGCGTATCGCTGACCGGTGTGGTCATCAAGGTCTCGAATGTCCCGGTCGCTTTTTCGTGCGCGAATGAGCGCATCGTTATCACCGGCGCGGCCAGCAGCAGGATCAACCAGAAATACAGCGTGCTGTAGAAAACGCTGGTGAGCGGCTGATCCATCGATTCCCCGTTAAATTTCGTGAGCAGGTCCACGAAGCTCAACCCGAGCAACAGCAGCACCGCTGCGATCACGATGTAGCCCGTCCACGAAAAAAAGTGCGAGCCCAACTCTCGCCGCACCAATGTCCAGTACGCTTGCATCAGAGTCCTTCTTCCTCCTGTTCGCCTTTCGGGCGCGTCACGCGCACAAAAATGTCCTCGAGCGAATGCCGGCTGCGCGTCAGTTCCCGCAGCGGCCAGTTACGTTGCGCGACGGCGGTAAACACCTGGTGGCGCAGGTCGACGCCCGCTTGCGGTGTAAGACTGCACCGGATGAAGTCGCCGTCGATGGGCGCAAGATTGAAATATTCGATCTCAGGCGTCTGCTCCCACAGTGCCTTCAAGTCCTCAACTGGCGCGGCGATTTCCGCGATCACCTGGTCGCGATCGCTCATCATGCGCTGCAGATTTTCCGTCGTGTCCGCCGCGAGAATCCGGCCCTCATGCAGAATGAGCACG
>DATENK010000643.1:0-13572 GCA_035275085.1 Verrucomicrobiia bacterium
GGGCCTGCCGCCCATCCCTGGGTCGTACTTCCAACCGCAGTTGATCGCTCCGTTGAGCGCTTCCGCATATGCGATAAGTCGGGGCGGCGAGTCTGGGATCATGAATGCGCCGTTGGGCTTCGCGGCGAGCGGCTCAAATTTGATGCTCATGGGTATTCAATCCCTGCCAGACAACCGGGTGTCGCTGACGCTGAACATCCCCGCAGGCCAAGGGTGCACCGTCCTGTTCTCAGCGAAACCTTCCGGCGGTGAATGGTCGGCCATTGCCAGCTACGCTCCGGTGCGCGTCACGCGCACATTGCAACTGATTGCGCCGGCGCCGGCCACCAGCGGCTTTTATCGATTGCGCTCGCCGTAACGAGCGTTTAAGTGATTCATCAGTTCTGAGGTGTATACGCCTTGAGCACGTGGCCAGGGCGGGACGCCCGTAGAGAAATATTTTTCGAGCAGGGCCGCCAACCGGCTGTAGTGATGCTCCTCGGGTGGTGGCCCGCGATGCACCTGGGCCGAAATGATTCCCCCCGTGCGGGTCTGGACCGCCAAGTTGTAATCGTTTACAGCGCCATCCATGACGGCGATGACATAGCGAAAGCCGTCGGCGTGTTCAACTAACCATCCGCGGGGCGATTTCACCAAACCTTCCAGCAGTCCCAGACGCGCGAGGTCCTCGGTGCGCCCGTCTCGCACGGCGTCGCCTTGTGGGCTGTCGGAGCGAGAGATAGCACTCTTGACCAATGGCCAGTAATCGCGTTTGAGGATACTCCAAAAATCGTTGCCGGCGAGGTGGGTGACGGTGCGTAATTTAGCCCCTTCACGCCAAATCAGCGGCAAAAGTGCATCGACGGATTCCAATTCAGCCATTGGGTATGGCCCCTGGGCAATTACCAATCCCGTCGCCAGACGGCGATTCTTGGCGGCCGCAATATCTGGCAAGAGCCACGCGCCGCGCACGGCGGTGCCTCCAATGCCAGTTCCATGTGTCAGAGGAAAAAGCGCAGCATATGCGAATGATCGACGCCATGATGCGGATTGTGGTGGGGTGCGAGTAAATATCATCGCCGCATCGGCGTCCGTTACCATCTTAGGCTGCCACTCGAGGCCAAAGTCTTTGATTCGCTGTTCGATGATCGAGTTCTTCTCCGGCGTGATCAACGTCACACGGCACTCGGGTTTGTGAAATCTGCCGGCAGTCGGGTATCCCATCAGAAAGCGATCAAGCAGTTGCTGCGCGGCTGTGCGCAGCTTGAATTCGTCAGCGATGAAAACGATTTTCATCAGGCGCTCCAGAATGCTGAACGGCGCAAACCTTCGTACGCGACGCGCATTTGTGGCGTTTCGATTTTCGTCTGGCCACGGTGCAGTGATTCTACTCCCGCCAGCGTCATCCCTGAAGTCAGCAGGGTGCGCTCGATTGGATAGGGCACTTTGCCGGTTAACACCATGTGCTCGATATGGTTTACTAATGGGTTAAAAAAATCGGCTAGCGTAGTGTACCGCGGGGGCATGGGTAAATACATCTGGCACGAAGCGACACCGTCGGCTGTCTGTCCGGCGTAGGTGAAGTCGTCGATGAAGCCGTTGAGCATCAGCATCGTCGTGCGAAAGCCGCCGACATGTTCCACAAAAAAGCCGATTGCATTCGGATTCGCTTCCCTGATCCAGGCCATGTCCGGTACTGAATGCGTGTAGCCCTCGCGCGCGCGAAGTGTGTGGCTGCGCGACAGTGCATTCAGCAACAACTTTTCATTCACCCGCTCCCAAATTTTTTCGCCACGCAGCGCCTGCACAGACTTCACGCCTAATTCACCGCCCGCGCGCCGCTCGGACATGCACTGCGCTGTTTCGTAACCGTGGAAATCGTATGAATCTACCCCACCGTAACAGATGGAGAGGCTCTCGTTGAGTTCACTGCACAGCGGAAGCTCCAGCCCCGGTATCCGCCACGTCACTGGCAAAGATGAACCGGCCATGAAAGGGAAGCGCAGCCGTTTTGAATCAGCCACCATCTCCTCGCATTCACGCCAATCGGTCGAAAGATGTTTGTCGTTGAACACTGGCACCGCCCGACCACTCTGCTCGAAGATTTTCACCACCTGCTTGAACCACTTGTAACGGGGGTACAATGTTTGGCCCTTTTCATTGCGCGGATACTTCCCGTGCTCGCCAATGATCACGACGCCATCCACTGCCAGCTTCGAACCGCTCAGGGTCAACGCTTCCTCAACCGTTGGATAAATCGGAACGCCGTGGCGCTTGCCGCGATCACGCGCCAAATCATCATCGGGAAATTGATCCACATACAGTGACGCCAGCCTTACGCCGGACGCGGCGGGATAATGGTGCCGTCCCTGCCATCCGTATCCTTCGAGAAACCGATCCACAAAATGCTGGGCATGCGAAAACTTCCGCACCACCGTTCCCAGCAGTGCTACCGTCTTCATCCGCGACTGTGGCACACGATGTACGCAGCCCGCCGCCAGGCCAGCCGTCACACCGCCTGCGATAAACTTTCGCCGCGTCCAACTCATTCCGTCCTCCTATTCCAAAAAAGCAGCAACACCATAAAAGCAAGCAGGGGCAGGCAACCGGCGATCGCCAGGCCCGCGTCGAAACTGCCCGTCCTGTCTACAATCCGTCCAAAAAACTTTTGCGCCGGCGGCGAGAACCCCCACGCCGCGATCCCGGCAATCCCCGTCACTTTCCCCTGATGATGAGCCGATATGTCCTGCGTCAGTGCGTGATACACCGGAAATACGCCTAAGGAACCCGCCGCCACCAGCAACAACACGCACAAAAGCGGCCAACCCTTTGGCAACATTGGGATGAGCAAACTCGTCGCGCTCAACAGCGAAAACATAAGAAAGACCATCATCCGCGACCGATGCACCGTTAACCCTTTTCTCGCCAGCCACAGGGCGAGCGCCCCCGCGCCGACGCATCCGACATCACTTCCAATAAAAAACAGCGAATTAAAATTCAAAGCCGCACCCTCGGCGTAACCGCGTCCCTCAATCAAGAACTTCGTCAACCACGGCCGAAACGTCTGCCAGGTTGTGTTGATTAACGCGACCACAACCAACACCACGGCCATGCGCCGGGTCACCAAATCAGCCCAGGGCGCATTGACGTGCTCGGCGGCGTCAGGCCTTAAATCACTCGACCGCACCAACCACAACCACAACGGGACCCATGTCAGCCCAACCGCGCCTACGATCTGAAACGCGATCCGCCAACTTTCCAACTCTTGCGTTAACAGCACTCGCATGATTAAGGGCGTCACAATCGCGCCGACGGACGCGCCGCTTTGCAGCAGACCATTGCCCATGGACCGGTCTTTTGCGTCCAGCACTCGCTGGGTCGTCTTGATCGCGCACGGCCAATGGCCGGCCTCGAACAGACCCAGCGCGATCCGGCAAACCAACAGTTGCGGGTAATCCTTAACCAGTCCTGTCGCGAAACCCGTTATCGACCACAACAACAGCACCGCCGGATATAACCACCGCACCGAAATGCGGTCTGCCATCACGCCGAAGACAACCGAGCCGGCCGCAAAGCCCCAACCAAAGCCAAACTCCAGGTTGCCATAATGTTCCTGGTCGAGTCCGAATTGCTTCGTGATCCGCACCGCCGCGTTCGCCAGCGTCTGGCGATCCATGTAATTGATCATGGATGCCAGGAGCAACAGCCCGCAGAGCCACCACCGCCACGATGGACTACGGGTTTCAGCCATTCCAGCTTCTGCCGTCCCACCGCACTACCCGCTCAAGAAAACCGATCAAGCCTTCTGAAAAAGCCCGAAACAACGTCTCGCCTTTTTCCGCAGTGGCCAGATGTGGCCAGCCAATGTGGCCGGGCCGGGTGCGATCACGGGTGGTCCAGGCTCTAAAACCGGGCCCAAAGCCTGTCCCCGGCTCGACGGGTTCGGCCTTCTTGTAATTCCCCACCAGATGCGGCGCCAAACGCATGATCATGGACGTCTCCCATTCGCACGCGTGCGCCATCTCCTTCTGGTGAAACGTTTCGTCCACCTTGCCGCCGAAGTTCCAATAGGTCGCCAAAAGCAAGAGCAAATCGTTGCGCTCGCGATGCTGCTGACGCACCTCAAACAGCGCCTGACGCCCCGGCACCTCGTTTCCGCCATGCCCGTTGACGAATACGATTCGCTTGAAGCCGTAACGGATGAAGTCATTCGCCAGCCCGCCAATCAGCTCCAGGTAAGTCCGCGGGCTCGCCGATAAGGTCCCCGCGAAATCGATATGATGATCGGAATTCCCAAGCCACATTAGCGGCGCGAATAGCACCTGGTCCTTTAAGTGTTCCGCCGCCCGGCGCACGATTTCCCCAAGCAGCATGCTGTCTGTGAACACCGGCAAGTGATGCCCGTGCTGTTCCAGTGCTGCGATCGGAAACACCACCGGCGTGTCCTTGCTCAATGCCTCGACCGCCGGCCACGATAATTCCGCAAGTTGCATTCGGCTCGGAGATTAAGCGGCATTCAAGGCCCTCGCAACCGATAGAATCGTGTTCCGCCCCCTGGCGTTACGCTCCAAGGGCTTGTGGCCTCTGGAATATCTCGCCATTCGCCTCCGAGGGTTTCGGCTTCTTGAAGCATAAGGATGGGCCCGCTCCAATAAAGGATCCCTCGTTGATCTTCATCCAAAACAGCCCGGATGAACGGGAAACAGTCGGCCGCGATAAACATCGGGACACGCGCGATAATCTCAGCGCCGAATAGTATATCGCCGCTGGTGGGCGCCTGGTTATGGACTTCAACAGCGATGCTATTCAGCCCACAGACTAAACCCATGACGTTGGTAATACTGCGGACCACACCTTCGAGGGGACCGCTCAAGGCGGGAGTTTGAGAATCGATTGGGCCGTCTGGCATGTTGAAGCGCGCGGCCTCCATGCCGTTGAAGTAGAAGACGGCGCCGTCATCGACTACATGCCGGATCGTGAACACCACTCCCGCGGTATCGAAGGAGATGTTTAAAAGGGTGCGGAAATAATCCGTCATGATGGGCTGTCCCGACTGAGTTGTGAGGCTTAACCGCGTGTTAACGAAAGCGTTTTGGTTACTGAGGGCCGTCAGTGTCGCAGCGGTGGTTTCAAACCCCAGCAATCCCGGTCCCTGGGCCCACGTGGAATCGTCATAATGCGGATGCGCCCAGTTTGTCCCAAGATCCAATCCATCATTCTGGTACAACCACACCGCATTGAACGAAATCAGACGCACATCCTGAGTTAGGTTGATGACTGTGGGATTTGGAGAAATACGATTCCCGCAGAACAAATCATCCACAAGGTTCCAAACCGTAAGTGTGTAATTTAGGCCGGCCTCCCGGGGCGGGTTCGTTGTTAGCGTCACTTGATTCGAGTTTATACTCGCCGATGTGACCGTTGGCCCGCCGCTGATGACATAGTTCGGCGTGTTTTGCGCTAAGGCGGGATCAACGCTGCGGTTAAATAAGAGAGTGATTGTGCTTTGGTCCGGATTTCCGATGGCACTCACGACCTGCACCGGAGAATCGTCGCAGAGAACAGTCAAGCGGGCGACCTGGCTGGTACAGGTCGCGGTATCATCAAAACTTCGGACGACGACGTAGTAATCGCCGCTATCGGGCGTCCTGGAGCGGGAAATTTGATAGGTGGAATTGGTCGCGCCGAGGATCGGGTCTGCGATCCGAGGGCCCGTCCTAAACTTGTACCACTGATAGTGTAAATAGTTTCCGCGGGCGACGACCGTAAGAGCGGCAGGATTACCTGCCGCAACTGTCACCGATTGCGGTTGGGACACAATCGTGCACGACCTTTCAACGAAATAGTCCACCAGCAGCGCCGGCCGATGATCGCTATTAGCATTTTCAGATGAGGCCCAGGTCCAGCCGTTTGGCCCCGTTGGAATAAATGCCCAGCCATAATTCGCTTCAGAATACGCCCATGCCTGCATCGCAGCAGTCACATCTATTTCCAGGAAACTGTTGTAATGTCAGCAACCACCAGCGCATCAGTCACTCCCGCTTCAACCCCGTTTGTTTCATCGATTCCATTTCCCACGGAGTTCCAGGTGCTGCTCTCGTTCCAAGGCACCCGCATCCGCAACATGCGCACCGGTGTGGCGCGGTCACTCGGATCATCGGTGTATATTCGCAGTGTGGCTTGATTAATGAAGGCTCCGCGCGGAACCTGCCCGGGATTGTCTCCGAGCAGATTGTCGAACCGCAACAGGCCGTGGTTCAGGGGACTGCCGTCGCAAACGAGCGTCGCATCATTGCCATGGCTGACATCAGGCGCGGCCTGTTCCAATTGCGTGTCCTGCGTGCCCGCATACCCTCCGTTGCCATCCTGAAAGACGATCGGCACAGTCACGCGAACAATGGCCGGATCGGACAATGGATTCCCGAAACGATCCTCTATCCGATGGTTGCTGATTACCAACTGGTAACGAATTCCCGGATCACGAGGCGAGGACAGCGTCAGAGTTACGATGTTGCTCGCAACGCCATATGCCGTGTCAGCTACGCCAACAAAGTTGTTAGGATCGTTGATGCCCTCAAGGTAGAAGGCGTAGGGATCAAAGGGTGTATAGCTCGTATCGATCACGTCTTCGGAGAAGGTAACGGTGATTCGTGAGAGGTCCAACGGGCTGGCCGTTGCGGCAGCCAGCACGGGTGAGGTGAAGTCCTGGTTAAAACTGACGTTGAAGCTCGGGCTGTCGGTCGTGCCGACCGCGTTCATAGAGCGCAGGAAATAGCCGCCAGCCTTTGACTGATCCATATTGGCAATCGTGTACGACGTGGCCGCAGCGCCGCTGATCGGAGCCGCGAGTGGTGGACCGGGCGGATCGAAGTACCACTGGTAAGTGGCGCAAGGCGTCGCCTGCACTGTCACGTTCAGGTTGGTGCTGGAACCTTGTTTTAAGGGGATGCTTACGGGCGCAGTCGGCGAACTCACGGTCGGCGAAGATCCAGCAGACGCATGCAACACGGTGCCCCAGACCACGTCGGAGCTGGTTGCGGTATTCTGATAGACCGCAACGGCCAGCACGTTGTCGCCAGTGTGCAGCGTGCCCACGGGATAGCAGAGCTTCGTCACCACATAAATTCCCTCGGGCTGTGGGCTAGCTTGAGCAGCGAGCGTGCGGCTTGCATTCATATTAAACACGCTCGCCTCGACCCCGTTTAGGTACATGATGTATCCGTCGTCGACCAAGTTCGACGCGGTAAGGAGAGTTGTATTGGGGTCGCCAGTGAAATTGAAGTGCGTCCGAAAATAAACTACGATGGGTCCGCCAGCGACTGGCGCCGTTAATACGGTATTTGTGTACGGCAGAATGTTACTTACGACGCTGGGCGTGCTCGTGCTGTCCTCATAGGCTAAAATCGATCGGCCTTGCGGCCAGCCTGAATCATCGAAGGCAGATGCTTCGAACGGCCCAGGATTGATGCCGCTTTGGTTATACCGCCAGACCTGATTCGTGAGGTTGATGAGAATCTCGCCGCCCTGTGAGGTCATCGGCAGCAGCGAAGCCGCGGTCAAAAGCCATAGCCAGCCCGTTGGCATAGCGAGAGTCATGAGTCTAGCCACACGTTGCAGATTTGAAAGATTAAAGAAACAGCGGCTCGGTGGACGCGCCGATCGGAAAACCGTAATTTTCGGGATCGGCTCTTTGGAACTGGCTGAGCTTCAATGAGTTGAGTGCGCGACATTTTCAAAAATTACGGAATATTACGGTTTTGGATCGGGTTCAGGGCAGACAGGAGCGTCCGGTTTAGTGTCCAAAGGCGGCAAAGCATGGGAGTGCAGGGCGTGGATTTGACGACGGAGCGAGGCGGCGATGGCGACGAGTGAGGGCAGTTCGAGGCGTTGGGTGCGTTTATAAGTTTCGCTGGCGATTTGGTTATCGACGAGTTTGAGGACACGAGCAAGCGAATCGAGCTGGCATTCGTGGGAACCGAGGACGCGCTCTTCGACTTCGTGGAGCGCAATGCGCTTGATCTTTTGAATTTCGTGGCGAGCA
The DNA here is from genome assembly GCA_035275085.1 of Verrucomicrobiia bacterium. Lineage (GTDB taxonomy): Bacteria > Verrucomicrobiota > Verrucomicrobiia > Limisphaerales > DATENK01 > DATENK01. Next base: position 8,021 of record DATENK010000643.1, read on the forward strand.
CGGTTATTCCAATCGTAGAGAGTGGAGGATGGGATGCCGAGTTGCACGGCGATCGTGGGGACAGTGAGACCCCTGGCCCGAAGTTCGATGAAGCGATGCATCTGGTCGGTGGTGTACATAGGATTTAGTGTTAGCGGTTCTCGTTTCGCTCAAGGCGATAACTGTGCAAAATTTCGCACGAGGGATTTATACACCCGGTTTTGGAGGCACGACGACGAAGGCGGAAAATAGTTGCGTTTCGTTCCTCTAATTTCCTCTTCATTTCCTCGTTCTTCCGTGATTTTCCTATCAAAAAGGCTTTCAAATTTTCTTGACCGTATCTGTAGAGATGCGCGCGATCAGAGCTCAGAGAGGTTGGGATGACTGAAAAAGAAGAGGGTGGTGGATATTGAGGGGTGGGAGTAGGCAGGATTAAGAGCGGGATTAAGATTAAGATTAAGAGTAAGAGTAAGAGTAAGAGAGGGGGGCGATCAGGGTTCGAGCATTAGTACACGGTAGAAGCGCTGGCCGGGGGTTGCGGCGGCGTCAACCTTGGAGGCGACTCGACCGGTGGGGATTACGTCCCCCGGTACTGGGCTCCAGAGCGGGGCGGCGAGGTTGGTCTTATACTGAACACGGTAGCGTTTGCCGGGGATGGCCCACCAAGTGATGGCGGCGGACTCCGGCTCGAATGAGAAGATTACGGGCCTGGGCAGCACATCAAAGTATTTGAGCACATCGAGCATGAATACTTCGCGGGCAGCGGCGGTGGTGATGGTTTCAAATGGGAAGCCAAAGTAAACGAGTTGATTGCTGTTCTGGATGCCGGCGGCGGCGGTGCTCCCCCCATAAACAATGGCTGCAGTGGCGCCGTTTACGGGCGTGAGTCGGTCCGGATAGGCGACGTTGTAGGTTCCGAATGTCCCATCATCAAAATGCCCAGCGGGGTTCCCGGCAAAGACACTCGTCGGGAGTGCGGAAAAATAATTTGTCCCCGCGTCATCGTTCTCCAAGACGGCGTGCATATAATTGCTGAGAAATGGAGTTCCGTTCAGTTCCCATGCGATTTCCGCCCCGCTGACAAAAAATCGCCCGCCACGATCCAGATACTCTGCGACGCGCGTCTGTTCATTGGCATTGAACGTATCGTCCGCGGTCGATTCGTTGCCAGCGCCCCAGATCACGGCAGGATAATTGGTCATCCTGACCACACCCGAGATGATAGCCTCGTTCTGGCAACTGTCATATGCCACGCCGTTTTCGCCGAGGGCTGCCCCATGCTGGACCACATAATCAAAGGCATTCATCCGGCGCGGTTGGCAGCGATCGAAGGTCATGGAACCTGCGGTTTGGCGGGGAGCCAAGAATCGATCAAATCGATCGAAGCCGTTCACGTATAAAATACGCGGGACGGGGAGGGCGAGTGACGCCGCGAGTCGACACCCGACGACCTCCGAGGGCAGGGATTCGCCGGCCGCGTTCGTGCTCGCGACACGAAAAAACCAATCCATGTCGGGCGCCAGATTGCTGATGTTCAATGACGTTGCGCCAGGGCCCGCGACACCGGCGATGTTTGTGAAGCCGTACCCATTCGTCGAGATGTGCACGACAAATCCCTGGGCGCTGCCGCCGAGCGATGCAGGGGAGCCCCATTGAATCCGAACCACTCCGCCGGGCTGCGCAATGGCACGCACATTGGTGGGCGGTTCCGGCAGAAAGACCAGCGGCACGCCGCCGAACTGGTTGAAGTAACGCATCATGCCTTGATAAGCCGATCGCCCGACCGCCTGCCGTACGCGCGGGTCGCGCATTAACTCTGCGTCGAACTGATTATCATGAAATGCAACTTCGATGATCGTCGCATCGAATTCATCATTGATGGCGGTGTTGTTGATCTCGCCAAAGGCAAACGTTTGCGAGTAAGTCACATTCGCGCCACGATCATTCCAACGGTGTTCCCAGGCGACGGATTGCGCGTAGAGGTCGTCGTTGATTTCCTGCGCCACCAGTCTCGCGAGATCCAACTGGTTGCTGGTGTAGGTGCCGGGATACGGCGTATTGTGCAAGCCCATTGTGCCGCGTCCGCCGCCCGCGTTCGAATGAAAGCTGATGAACACCCGGTCGTAGCGCGAACCACTCTGCTCGCGATTCATGTACGCAGCCATGCGGGGTGGTGTACCGACGTTATCGTTATCATCGGTGCTGCCGGTGTCGTAAATCGATGTTGGCGCGCCCACACCGATCTGCGCTTCAACCCAGTAACGTGAACATTCTTCCTCGCGGGCAAACCCTGAGCGGCCGATGCCGTTGCCGAAACGAATCGCGTCCGCGATCACGACTGTGCCCGCGGCATCGCTCGGGTCGCGCAAATTGCTGATAATGACCGCGCCATTCGTTCCGGCATCGAAATAGTAGTTGCCCAGGTAAACCCATCCGTTGCCCACCATGTGATGCGGCACGCGCACGAGCGCTTCGCCACCTGTGTGGCGGATTCGATACAACTGCCGGCCGCGGTTGGATCCCGCGCCGGCCCATGTGTAAACGGGATAAAAACCGGACACCGGAAGTGTGGGCCGGTATTGCGCCGTAGCAGTCTCGGTGGCGGCGATATTCGCGAATCGATAGGGCACATCTCCGGCCGTTCCGTAAAAGCCCGTGGTGGCCGAACTGTTGGACCAAGGCCCCGCGAACGTAACGGCCGGTGAATCGTTATCGAGGACGACTTCATTCGTCTGATAGCCAAGCGGGCGAAAGGGAACAACCGTGGCGCCGGCGTCGAGGCAGTACGCCGCGAAGAAGTTCATTTGGTCGAGGTTCCCGTAATCCTCAATCATGTCGAATGAAACCCCCCGCTGAGTGTACCAAAAGCCGCCGGAATTAAAGGTCCACCCGTGGCCAGCGCTCATGTAAACGATCCGGCCCGTCAGACTGCCCTGGATCTGTGCGTTGGCGGTAAAAAGGGGGAGGGCAAGCGTCCCCGCGAGCCAAAGAAACGTCTGAACTCGCGGTGGAATCATGTGAAAAGGATTCTAACAGGTTTTGCCGGGAAGCTCTAGAAAGAACACCTCACTTCGTTTCGCGGCCGCTGCGGCTGATCTTCGACACAGGCGCGGGCCGACAACGTTTATGCTTGCGGGATTGGACTTTGTAGTGCAAAGTAGGATGCATGGACCAGTCGCAATGGGCGTCGGATAACCTGCAGGTGATTCGAACGTTGATGGAACGTTCCACGCTGTACCGGCGTGCCCTTGCCCCAATTATGCTGGTGGCAGGCGCCTTCGGGGTGGCGGCTGCCATCGGCTCCCGTTTCGTGAAGCTTGAAACGAATCGTGAGTTCAGCCTGTATTGGATGAGCGTGGGTGTGCTCGCGACGCTCGCCTCATTGCTGTTGGTACGACGCCAGGCGCTCAAGGAATCTGAGGAATTTTGGTCCTTGCCGACGCGGCGCGTAAGCCGCGCGATTCTCCCCCCATTCTTCGCCGGATTCATGGCGGCAATTCTTTACGCGCTTGCTCCGCCATCGTTGCCCGAGAGCCCCTGGCTGCTGGCGATTGCATGGCTGGTGTTATACGGGTGCGGAATGCACGCGGCGGGATTTTTCATGAAACGCGGGATCAAGCTCTTCGGCTGGATGTTCATTATCGGGGGCACGGTATTAGCGTATGCGACGCAAGTGCGTCCGCAACTGCAGGCCAGCGAGACGGCGCATTACATGATGGGAATTTTTTTTGGCGTGCTGCACCTGGCGTGCGGCATTTACCTGTATATCAGTGAAAAGAAGAACACAGCGTGAATCCGGAACCGTTTCTGCAACTGGATCGGGTGATCCATGAGAAAGGGCGGCTGGCAATCATGTCCTTGCTCGCGGCCTCGCCGGAGCTGTCGTTTACCGAGATGCGTACGGCGTTGAAAATGACGGACGGAAATTTGATCGCGCACATGCGGACATTGCAGGAGGCGGGATATGTGGCAGTGACGAAAGTATTTGATGGCGGGCGGCCGCTGAGCACCTATGCGTTGACGAGCAAAGGGCAGCGGGCGTTCGCGCAATATATCGATCTTCTGGAAAATATCGTAAAGCAAACGAGGAAAAAATGAATGCCAGTTTGAACGCAGAGGCAGCGCTCCGGTCTGATACTTTGTATTGCAAAGTGAATACCACGGCTCGATTCAAAATTATCCGCGCCGCGCATCTGGGGATGTGTTTCGGCGTGCGCGATGCAATTTCGCTCGCCCTCGAAAAAGGGGAGGCCGAGCCGATAACAATCCTCGGTGAGCTGGTGCACAATCCCATCGTTCTTGACCATTTGCGGTCGCAGGGAGTGCAAATCGAGCACCAGCTCACCAATGTCCGCACCGCAACAGTGATGATCACCGCTCACGGCGCTTCCGAGAAAGCCATGTCGGCTGTGCGCAAACGAGGATTAAACGTGGTCGAGGCGACGTGTCCGCTGGTGCATCACGCGCACCGGGTTGTTTCACAGATGGTTCGCGATGGTTATCATCCGATCATCATCGGCAAACGCGATCATGTGGAAGTCCGCGGGATGACTGAGGACTTCAACGAATTTGACGTGGTGCTTTCGGAGGAAGACGTTGCCGGGCTTTGTGAGCGTCCGAAATTTGGGATCGCCGCCCAAACGACACAACCTATCCATTGGGTCCGACACCTTGTCGGTTTGATCTGTATTCGGTTTCCAAAAGCGCAGATTCGATTTGTTGATACGGTCTGCCAACCCACCAAACAACGCCAAGCCGCGGCGATAGACCTGGCGCAGAACTCGGACGTGGTGATTGTTATCGGTGGCGCAAACAGCAACAACACGCGCGAACTGGTGAAGACGTGTCTCGAGTTTTGCGATCGCGTTCACCACATCCAAAGTGCGGGCGATCTGCGCGACGATTGGTTCGATGGAGCCCAAACAGTGGGCCTGACCGCGGGCACATCCACCCCCGATGGCATTATTGATGCCGTGGAGATGCGGCTTGGTGAAATGGCGCAGGCGCCGACGAGAAAGGCCGCGACCTGGGCGATCTGGTAGGAAGCAAGGAGTGTGCAATTTGACTTAGAGCATAAGCTTTGCTTATCTCGGCGGAGCGGATGCAGATCGATAGCCTCAAAATCTTTTGTGATCTGGCGGAAACCGAAAGTTTCACGCGCGCGGCGCAAATCAACAATGTAACTCAATCGGCGGTGAGCCAGCAGATCAGTTCGCTGGAACGGCAGTTCAGATCGCTACTGATCGAGCGCAGCAAAAAGAAGTTTCGGCTCACGCGCGAAGGCGAGGTGCTGTACGATTACAGCAAGCAGATCATCCAGGCCTTCGAATCGCTCGAAAGCAAACTGCAGGAAATCAAGAACCTGATTTCCGGGACGGTGCGGGTATCCACGATTTACAGCATCGGCTTGCACGATCTGCCGCCGTACCTAAAAAAATTTCTCAAGGCATATCCGACGGTGAATGTGCACGTGGAATATCGCCGATCAAACCAGGTCTATGAAGACGTGCTCAGCAATCTGGTCGATATTGGACTGATCGCTTACGCGCAACGGGACGCAAAATTGGAGATCG
>DATENK010000644.1:0-5184 GCA_035275085.1 Verrucomicrobiia bacterium
TTTAGCGACGCCGCCAGGTTTTCGGCCCATCCATCTCAAGGCGGCGATTGATGCCGGGAAGCATGTGTTCTGCGAAAAGCCGATGGCGGTGGACGCGCCCGGCGTGCGAACAGTATTGGCAGCAGCGGAGGAAGCGAAAAAGAAAAACCTGAGTGTGGCGTCCGGCTTCTGCTGGCGCTCGCATTATCCGAAGCGGGCGACGTTCCGGAAAGTACTCGATGGTGCGGTGGGTGGAATACAATCGGTTTACTGTACGTACAATACTGGACCGGTGAAAGACCCGGCGATCCTGAAGCCGCACTGGAGCCCGATGGAGACGCAGGTGCGGAATTGGTATCAATTCACGTGGTTGTCCGGGGACCATATCGTGGAGCAAGCGGTGCACAGTTTGGATATGATGTCGTGGGCGATGGGCGACGTGCCACCGGTGCGCATCATCGGGCATGGTGGGCGGCAGGTGCGCTCGACTCTTGGAAATATTTACGATCATTTTGCGGTGGTGTACGAATACGAGAACGGCTCCAAGGGGTTTCATTTTTCGCGGCAGATTCCCGGGTGCTCAAATGATTATGCGGTGACCATCGCTGGGACGAAGGGACGGTGCCTGGTGGATTGCTCGCGCGGGGTTCATCGCATCACGGGCGAGGAGAGTTGGAATTACGAGGGCGAGAAGAACGAGATGTATCAAACGGAGCACGATGAATTCTTTGCGGCGATCCGCGCGGCCAAGCCCGTCAACCACGGCGCATGGATGGCGCAAAGCACGATGCTGGCGATCGCCGGGCGCATGGCGGCTTATACCGGCCAGACGATTACGTGGGAGCAAGCGATGAAATCGCAGGAAAGTCTGATGCCGACGGATTTGCGGTGGGATGCGCCGATCGAAGTGCCGCCTGTGGCGATGCCGGGCAAAACCCAACTGATTTAGACGAACATGAATACGCGTCGCGAATTTCTGAAAAGCACGGCGGCCGCGGTAGGGCTCGCGGGGACGCTCGCCCTTCCCGGATTGCAGGCGGCGGAGAAGAAGCGCCCGATCAAAAAAGCGCTGATGCTCGCTACGCTTGGGATCAAGGGCAGCGTGCTGGAAAAATTCAAAGCACTGAAAGCTGCTGGCTTTGATGGCGTCGAGCCAATGAGCCACATGGACCAGGATGAGGTGATGAAGGCTCTGGACGAGACCGGCCTCAAAGCTGCCAGCGTGTGTTGCAACACCCATTGGGCGAAGCCGCTGTCGGACCCGAATCCTGCCACGCGCGAAACGGGGGCGGAGGGAGTGAAGCAAGCGCTGAGGGACGCGAAACGTTGGGGCGCCAGTTCAATACTGCTGGTGCCGGGCGTTGCGCGTAATGGCGTGACTTACGAACAATGCTTCGAACGTTCGGTCGCCGAGGTGAAAAAGATCCTGCCGCTCGCGGAGGAGCTTGGCGTGAAGATCGCGGTTGAAAATGTTTGGAACGATTTCATCACTAAGCCGGAGCAAGCGATCGATTACATGGACGCCTTGAACAGCCCGATGGTGGGGTGGCATTTTGACATCGGAAATGTGATTCGTTATGCGGCGCCGGAGACATGGATTCCTGTTTTGGGCAAGCGCATTCTCAAGCTGCACATTAAGGAATACGGCAAGGAGAAAAAGTTTTCGGTGAAGTTTTTTGAGGGCGATAACAATTGGCCGGCGATTATGGCTGCGTTGGACAAGGTTGGCTATACCGGCTGGGGCATTTCAGAGCAACCTAGCGACCAGACGAAAGATCCGGCGTCGCTAAAGGCTTTCTCGGAGGATATGGACCGCGTTTTCCAGTCCTGATTCTAACCATAATCATAATCGTAATCTTAATCCTAATCTCGAGTTCGCCTGAGGCTTCGGGCGAGATTAGGATTAAGATTAGGAGTAGGATTAAAGAGGAAGAGTCCGCTTGACGTTTTCGCAAAAGCGGGCACATTACGCGGCTCGCTTTTCGTATGGAGCATATACGCAATATAGCCATTATCGCGCACGTGGACCACGGCAAGACCACGTTGGTGGATTGTTTACTCAAGCAATCGGGGACGTTCCGCGCGAATCAGGCGATCTCGCAAGAGGAACGGATTATGGATTCGATGGATCTCGAGCGCGAGAAGGGGATCACCATTCGGGCCAAGAACGCGGCCTTTAAATATAAGAATTTCCATATCAACATCGTGGACACGCCTGGGCACGCGGATTTCGGCGGGGAAGTGGAGCGCATCATGAACATGATCGATGGGGTGTTGCTAGTGGTGGATGCGGCGGATGGTCCACAAGCGCAAACCCGGTTTGTGTTGCGCAAAGCGCTGGAAGCCGGCGCGCAGCCGATTGTGGTGATCAACAAGGTCGATCGGGATAATGCGGCGCCGCACAAGGTGTTGGACGAGGTGTTTGATCTGTTTGTCTCGTTGCATGCGACGGATGAGCAATTGGATTTTCCAATCGTCTACACCAGCGCGAAGCAGGGCTACGCCAAGATCGATATTAAGGATGCAAGCGATTCGATGGAACCTCTGTTCGCGACGATCGTTTCCAAAATTCCGCCGCCACGCGCGCATGCCGGTGTCGAGTTCAAGATGCTGGTGGCGAATCTCGATTATTCGGATTACCTCGGGCGAATTGCATTCGGAAAGATTTATAGCGGGAAGGTGAAAGTGGGCGATCCGCTGGTGTGCATTCACGGGAGTGGTGCAAAGAGCAAGGCGAAGATCACGGCGATTTTTCATTTTGAAGGGTTGAAGCGCATCGAGATTCCGGAAGCGCACGCTGGGGATATCGTGGGGCTTACGGGTTTCGAAGACGTTTTCATTGGCGAAACCATCACTGACACGGAGGAACGGCAGCCGCTGCCCTTCGTCCCGATCGATCCGCCCACGATCCAAATGGAGTTTGCGGTGAATGACGGTCCGCTCGCCGGCCAGGACGGCAAGCTGGTGACCGCGCGTCATATTCGCGAGCGGCTGATCAAGGAAACGCGCACGAATGTGGCGTTGCGCGTGGAAGATACGGACGCGCCGAACATTTTTAGTGTGAGCGGGCGGGGCGAAATGCAGATTGCGATTCTCGTCGAGCAAATGCGGCGCGAAGGTTATGAGGTGCTGGTTTCTCGCCCGGAAGTGATTTGGCGCAAGGACAACGAGGGCAATCTGCTGGAGCCGATCGAGAAGCTGTTCCTGGAAATTCCCAAGGAACACATGGGCCCCGTGCTGGAGAATCTTTCCAACCGGAAAGCCGAGATTACCAACATGGAACATCATGGCGATGAGGTGAGCATTGAGGCGCTGGTGCCGATGCGGGGCCTGATCGGTTTTGAGACGGACCTGGTGAACACCACGCGGGGTATGGGCGTGATGAGCCATCTGTTCCACGAATACGGTCCCGACCGCGGCGAAATCGCCGCGCGTAAGAACGGTTCGCTGGTCAGCATCGAAGACGGCGTGATCACCGCTTACGCGTTGAACATGAACCAGGAACGGGGGCGGCTGATGGTCGAGCCTGGCGACATGGCCTACAAAGGCATGATCGTGGGCGAGAATTCACGCGAGAACGACATTCCGGTGAACCCGTGCAAGACCAAGCATCTCACCAACATGCGTTCGCAAGGTGACGGCAAAGGGATCCAACTCGATGCGCCGTGGAAGATGTCGCTCGAACGTGCCTTGGAATATATTGGGCCGGACGAATACGTTGAAGCCACGCCGAAGAATTTGCGACTGCGCAAAAAGATTCTGGATGAAAATCAGCGCAAACGCGCGGGGCAAACGCGCGTGATGAAAGTCGCGACTAACTAAGCGACTCCCAGGAAAGCCCCGTGGATCGCGCGCATGGCTGATTCCCCTTTTGCAAGGTCCACCACGACGGAAATTTTGATCTCGCTGGTGGAGATCATTTGAATATTCACACCTTCATTCGCAAGCGTCTCAAACATCTTCGCAGCCACACCCGAATGGCTGCGCATACCAACGCCGACAATTGACAGCTTGCCGATATTCTCATCGGCGACGACTTCCTTGATGCCGACTTGGGCCTTGACGATTTCGAGGACCTTCCGCGCTTTGGGGAGGTCCGGTTTGTCGAGCGTGAATGAAATATCGGTGGCGGCGATACCGCCGTGGCTGGCAGTCTGTACAATCATGTCAACGTTGAGATTCGCGTCGCCCAGCGCCTTGAAAATTCGTGCGGCCACACCCGGCTGATCCGGCACGTGCGCGAGCGTGACTTTCGCCTGATTTTTGTCCAGCGATACGCCGCGGATGACCACACTTTCCATCGATTCAGTTTCTTCTTTCACAATTGTGCCTGGATTATCGTTTAGACTTGAACGCACCTCGAACACTACGCCGAACTTTTTCGCGAATTCCACTGAGCGCGATTGCATGACCTTCGCGCCCGCGCCAGCGAGTTCCAGCATTTCGTCGTACGAAATCTCTTTGAGCTTGCGCGCGCTCGGCACGATGCGAGGATCGGCAGTATAAACGCCGTCGACGTCGGTATAAATCTGGCAAAGCTGTGCTTTCAATGCTGCAGCCATCGCGATGGCAGTTAAATCCGAGCCGCCACGCCCGAGTGTGGTGATGTGCCCTTCAGGCGTTTGCCCCTGAAACCCGGCGACGATCACCACGTGCCCTTTATCCAGAAGTTCATGCACTTGCTTGGGTGTGATGTTCCGAATCTTTGCCTTTGTATGGACGCCATCGGTGACAATGCCGGCTTGCGCGCCCGTCAGTGAAATCGCATCCACGCCCATCGCATGCAGCGCCATGGCCGTAAGGGCAATGGTGGTCTGTTCGCCCGTGGCGAGCAACATGTCCATTTCGCGCTCGCTCGGCAGCGGCATGATCTGCTTGGCTAAACCGATCAGATTGTCCGTCACGCCGCTCATGGCGGACACCACGACGACGATCTGATGGCCCGCTTCGCGGTATTTGGCGACGCGCCTGGCGACGTTTTTGATCCGGTCGGGATTACCGACGGATGTGCCGCCATATTTCTGCACGATTAGCACCCCTTCATCTTTGAACAGCTAGTGGCGAAGTCAATTTTTTAAGACCGATAGCGGGTTAATTAGCAGTTGAAAGCGTGCGGAACCTCCACGAGATTAATTATGGGTTATTTGTGAAACTGGACAGGACGATTGAGATTCTTCTGGTAGAAGACAATCCCGGTGACGCTCG
>DATENK010000645.1:0-2038 GCA_035275085.1 Verrucomicrobiia bacterium
TTTGCTGCTCAGGATTGCCCAGAACGTGTCCTCGACCAGGGCACGCAACTCCGAATCTTTTGCCGCTTTGAATTCCTTCAGAAATGCTTGCTTTTCACCGTCGGTCGGATAGCGGGCCAGCGCGCTGAGATACGCCTCCTCAATGATTGTGTCCGGTTTTTGTTTAAGCAATTTCTCGATACGATTGTTTTTGGCCGTGAGTTTTTGATTCAGTGTGTCGCCGTTGGAGATGTGCAGCACCTGCGTAACGCTAGGTTCGTCGGTGCGTTCGCATTCGCAGGTCTTCTCCCGGTCCGGCCGCCCGAACGCTTTCAAAAAATACGAGTCCACATTCGAATCGGGCAACTGCAGCGCGCGCCAGCCTTCCGGATAATTTTTGAACTTCGTCGGGGCGCCGGTCGCCTGCGATAGCGCGTCCAGCAACACTTCCGCCATCATGCGGCGTGGATAATAGCGCGCGTAAAAGCGCGTATCGGGCGCGTTCGCAGGCGACGCGATGCTGGAGCGTTGATATGTTTGAGATTGCACAATTGCGCGCATCAGCGCCTTAAGATCGAACTTTTTTTCGGCCAGGAATTTTGCCGTCGCCGCGAGCAATTTCTCGTTGCTCGCAGGATTGGTCTTGCGCATGTCGTCAACGGCTTCAACCAAACCCACACCAAAGAAATTCGCCCATACGCGATTTGCGATCGCGCGGCTGAAGTAGGCGTTATCGGCGGAAGTCAGCCATTCGGCAAGCTGCAGCCGTCGATCCTCCGTGCTATCCATCGGCAGCGGTTTGCCTTCAAGTGGGCGCGGCGGTTGCGGTTTGCCGCGCAAAGGTTGCACCAGGTCGCCACTGGCGGCCGCGAAGATCACGAAGTCATCATTGGGCCCGCTCTTCGTGCGCACCCGCGCGAACAAATTCGCAAACTGGTAATACTCGTCATTCGTCCATTTCTCCATGGGATGGTTGTGGCACTTGGCGCAATTGATCGACATGCCAAGGAACGCCTGCGAGGTGTTTTCCGCGAGTAATCGGGCATCCTCATGGAGCACGTAAAAATTTGCCGCCCCGTTTTCGAGCGTGCTGCCCTGGGCGGTGATCAAATCGCGCACGAGTTTGTCCCAGGGCGTGTTTGCGGCCACATTGTTGCGGATCCAGTTGTAATAAGACCACATGGCCGCCGGCTTAAGCTGCTTGCTCTGCACGAGGAACAGGTCGGACCATTTATACGCCCAATAATCAACGAACTCCGGACGTTTCAGCAGCGAGTCGATCAACATATCGCGATCGGGTGCTGATAAAAACTCTCGCACTTCCTTCGCCGTCGGCAACGTCCCGATCGTATCCAGGAAGGCCCGCCGGATGAATTCTGAGTCGGAACAGCGCGGCGACGGCGGAAGAGCCAAGGCCTGCAGCTTCTCAAGGACCATTTCATCGATGAAATTTCTTTTTGGGGCCTTTACGAATGTCTCAGCCGAAACTTCGTTTGTATACGGCACCGTTACGGTCGCGAAATCGATTCGGCTTAGGAACCATGCTGTGATCGGACCTTCGCCGTACCCGATCACCTGGACTTTTCCGTTGTCGTCGATTTGCGTCACCGAACCATTGGCCGCGGTGAATTTCGCCCAGCGCGTGGCATCCTCGGAATGGCCATCGCTGAAAAATGCGCGCACGTTAAATTGTTGCGAGGCGCCCGGCTTGAGGACGATTTGTTTCGGCGAAACCTCTATTCGTTCGATTCGCGGATCTTCCTTCTTCGGCCCGCGTGCGCCGGAGGCAATCCAATCCGCAAGGATTTGGAATTCCAGCGAGTTTGTGTCAAATCGCGCGCCGCCTTTATGCGGAACCGCCGCCGTCGGCTTTAACAGGAGCAAGCTTCGGGCGGGATCGCTCGGAATGATTCGTCGTCCAATGGCATGGCGTGTGAGCGCCAAATAGTCGCCGTCATCATCATACCCGCGCAACGAAAGCTTGAACCCATTCTGTCCCGCCGCTGCGCCATGGCAGGCGCCCGAACTGCAACCCATCTTCGCCAGAATCGGCTGCACG
>DATENK010000646.1:0-7516 GCA_035275085.1 Verrucomicrobiia bacterium
GCTCACGCCGTTGATCTCGATGAAATCCTGACCGACGAAAACGCGGTGGTGGTGATCGAATGGGGCGAAAGGATGGGGAATTATCCTCTGCCGTCGCCGGCCTGGACGATTTCGATTACCGGCGACGGTGACGCGCCGCGCCAAATTCGAATAAATGAATTACAATCGATTTCAAACAAGGAGAACTAATAATGCAATATCCGGAAGAGTTCATACGACCCATGCGAGAAGAGTTAACGCGACTCGGAGTTGAGGAGCTAAGAACGTCGGAAGAAGTCGATGCGGCAGTCAAGAATGACGCCGGTACGCTGATGATCGTAGTCAATTCGATTTGTGGGTGTGCCGCAGGAAAGGCACGCCCCGGTGTTGCGCAGGCGTTGCAGCATGAAGTCCGTCCCGACCGCGTGGCCACGGTGTTCGCGGGCGGCGATGTCGAAGCCACCGCGCGGGCCCGCAGCTACTTTACCGGCTACGCGCCGTCGTCACCGTCGATTGGAATTCTCAAGAACGGCGAGTTGGTTTACATGATGGAGCGCTGGCAGATTGAAGGAAAAGGGCCGGCAGAGATTTCAGCAGACCTGGTGAAGGCGTTCGAGCAACACTGCGCGGACTAAGATTGAAACCTCGCAAGTTCCGCTTCCACATCAATCCGCTGGCGTTGGAACGCGACTGCAGGGGCTTTCAGGTTCCAGTCATTTATTCGGCGATTGAGCTCCCTAATCTTCTCGCGGAAAGCCTCGACTGCTTGCTGCCACCGCACCGTGGCTGAGCTTTTATGGATCGTTCCCAGCGCATTCTGCCGGACCAACCAAACGCGTGCCAGGTTGCTTCGCGCGACTGCCAGTTCCGCATCGATATCCTTGCGGTCTTCAATCCAGGCCGGAGCGAAACCTGCGTTCCGCAGCATGCGATGAGCCGTGCGCCAATCAGGATCTTCAAAGGGATTCTCTGAAAGATCGATAGGCTCTCCCTTGCCCGAGAGGTTATCGAACTCGCCGCGCTCCATCGCTTCGCGGATCTTCTTATCGATAAGCGATTCCCAACCTTTAACCACCTTGCCTTGCTCCTTGATTATCAAAACGTCAGACCGCCGTTGTTGGTTCCGCGCTCCCGATTTTCATGCGCCAATTCATGCAACACCCTTGTGCTATGATCCCGCCGATGGCGATTCAATCCTCCATCTCCCTTGCCACCCGTATTCTTGACTTGCCTGCGAGCATCGCCCGCCTGGGACCGCAGGGGGCGCGCAAGCTTGCGCTGGGTGTCGCCGAAAATTCCATTGGAAAAGACATCAGCAATGTCACGGTTGAGGATCTGCTTCTGTATCTGCCGATGCGGTACGAAGATCGATCGAGCTTTACTTCCATTCGAGACTTGGAACCCGGCCAAGAAGCTTCGCTTGAATTGTTCGTGAAAATTGCCGGCGGGTATCAGGTGCGCAATCGGCGCGCTTTTCGGCAGCGGCTCTTCATTTTTGAAATCTCGGCGCATGATCGCGATCGTACCGGCCGCGAGGTGGTCGTTTGGACATTTCTTTCCGGACAACACGCGCAACAAATAGTTGAGAGCTACACGAAGAAGTTCACCCGCGGGACCCGCTTCATTGCCTTTGGTCAATGGCAATGGGACAAGAAGCGGCAAACCTATTCGCTGCGCCTGAATAAGCCTGATGAGATCGAAGTTCTGCCCCTGTCAGAACCCGGAGCGGTAGCGACGGGCCCTGAAGTCGATCAGGAAGATCCATCCCTCGCTGCAATTCATGTGGGCCGCTGCGTGCCGGTTTATCGCAAGCTTAGCGACATTCGTCCCAAGCAACTCCGCGAGATCATGTTTCGCGTGCTGGCCGCGCTTACTGATTCAGAGATCGTGGAAACGCTCCCGGCTAATTTGCGCGAGCGGCAGGAACTGATTGCCAGGCCAGACGCCCTGCGGCAAATTCATTTTCCGCCTGAAGATGCGAAGCTCGCTGACTATGAATTGGCACGAAGCCCGGCGCATCGACGTCTGATTTTTGAGGAGTTGTTTTGGCTCGCGCTGGCGCTAATGCTCAAACGCGGCCAGCGCATCAAGGAAACCAAAGGCGCCGCGATTAAGATCGATGAATCAATCAAGCGACGCATCGCGTCAGTCTTACCATTCAAACTCACCGAAGCGCAGCGGCGGGTCGTGAAAGAGATGTTTCGCGACATGAAATCGGGCGCGCCCATGAATCGTTTGCTGCAGGGCGACGTCGGCAGCGGCAAAACCATCGTGGCGCTGATCGCCATGCTGACCGCAATGGAGAATGGCTATCAAACCGCGCTCATGGTCCCGACTGAAATTCTTGCCGAACAGCATGCCCGGAATATCAAACGGATTCTGGCAAAATCACCATATCGCATCGAGTTACTGATCGGCTCGATCAAGCCGGCAGACAAGCGAAAGCTCCACGAATCGATCGCCGCGGGCGAAGTTCATGCCTGCATCGGCACTCATGCACTGATTCAGGAGAACGTCTCGTTTCCGAATCTTGGCCTGGCGGTGATTGACGAACAGCACCGGTTTGGCGTGATGCAGCGCGCCGAGCTGCGCGAGCGCGGATTGAACCCGGACGTGTTGGTGATGACCGCGACTCCGATCCCGCGCTCGTTGGCCATGACTGTCTATGGCGATCTCGACGTCTCGATCATTGATGAGTTGCCGCCGGGCCGCACGCCGATTGTTACGAAGGTATTTGCCGACAATGCCGATGATCGGAAAGATGTGAAGAAGTTGCTGACGCGCGAGTTGAAATCCGGACGGCAGATCTATGTCGTCTACCCGCTGGTGGAAGAGTCAGAAAAACTTGATCTGCGTGACGCGACGCGCCGCTACGAATATTTGCGCGATGCGGTCTTCCCCAAATTCTCAGTCGGCCTTTTGCATGGACGCATGAAGCCGGAAGAGAAAGACAAAGTGATGCGTGGTTTTGTGAGCGGTAAAATTCAGATTCTGGTTTCGACCACGGTGATCGAAGTCGGCGTGGATGTGCCGAACGCCTCGGTGATGGTGATTGAACATGCCGAGCGCTTCGGTCTTTCCCAACTCCATCAACTGCGCGGGCGTGTCGGTCGCGGCGCTGAGCAAAGCTATTGCGTGCTGCTGGCGTCGGACAAACAGACCGAGGTCGCGCGCGAACGTCTCGGGATCATGGAAGAAACCAACGACGGATTTCGGATTGCGGAAAAGGACCTCGAGATTCGCGGCCCGGGAGAGATCATGGGGACGCGGCAAGCGGGGCTGCCCGAGTTTCGCGTGGCGAATCTGGTCCGTGATCTTGAACTTCTTCAAGCCGCGCGCAAAGAAGCCGAGCTCTGCGTCAATCAAGCTAAATCTTCTGCGGAAGCCGCAAAGCTAATCAGGCGGGTGAAGGACGATGCGCGGTTGAAACTGGCGGCGGTGGGTTGAGAAGAAGTCAGAACCGGGAGCCGTAGCGACCGGGTCAAAGACTTGACGAAACCAAATCCCCAGGCGAAGCCCTGACAATAAATGATCGCGACCGGTAAGGCAGAGCCTTACCGCACATCAGGCGGCGAAGCCGCTTTCCTTATGCGCATCATTGCCGGAAAATTTCGTGGCCGAAGGCTGAAGAGTCCGCCCTCGCTTGAGACGCGGCCGACTTCGGATCGTTTGCGCGAGACGCTGTTCAATATTCTTGCGCCGCGGCTTGGCGGAGCGTGCTTCCTCGATCTTTGCGCGGGCAGTGGGGCAATCGGGATCGAGGCGCTTTCACGTGGGGCGAGTCATGTAACGTTCGTGGATCGCTCGCGCAAGATGTACGCGCTGATCGAAACAAACCTGAAGCTGTTAGAAGTTGAAGGTGACACGGTGGAGGTGGCCAGCAAAGAGGCTCTGGATTTTCTTCGCCGCAGGATTAAGAGCGACGACGCGCCGTTTGACGTGATCTTTTTTGATCCGCCGTACACGATGGATTATGAAGAAGTGTTGGGTTATGTGGGCGCACACGCCGAAAGGTTGTTGGCGGAAGATGGCGTCGTGATCGTGGAACATCACAAAAAAAAGAAATTAGCCGAAGAATTCGGTCATTTGAAGCGTTATCGAGTGCTCAAGCAGGGCGATTCGGAATTGAGTTTTTATGCTCGCCAAGCCGCGTAGCGGCGCAATGTTTATAGAAGCCAGTGGCGTCGATGGGTGAGCGAGCTCCGTAGGAGCGAAATGTGTCGCCCATAAATGGGCTCAGCAAAATTAATAGACAGTTTGTTGCTATAGACATTTCGTTCCTAACGGAACGACACGTCGCAAAAATCTCAGTGCTGTTCGCAGAGTGGCGGTCACCCACCCGCTACCGCAGGTGGTACTGACCTCATTCCTGCGGGTAGAATCAAAACACATGCTGGTGCTTGGTATTGAAACTTCCTGCGATGAAACCGCGGCCGCAATTGTGCGCGATGGCCGCGAGATGGTTTCGTCTGTGATCGCCTCGCAAATAAAGACGCACGAGCGTTTCGGTGGCGTGGTGCCGGAACTGGCTTCGCGCGAACACCTCGACAAAATTGTTCCTATAGTTGAAGAGGCCCTGACGCGCGCGAGCGTTGACCAAAAGGACATCGATGGAATCGCGGTGACCGTCGGCCCGGGCCTGGTAGGTTCGTTGCTCGTCGGAGTTTCGTATGCAAAGGCAATGGCCTTTGCCCTCGACAAGCCTCTCGTGGGCGTCAACCACATTGAAGGCCACATCTATTCGGTATGTTTCGAGAATCCGCCGGTCGAACACCCCGCGCTCGCGCTGATCGTTTCCGGTGGCCACACTAATCTTTTCTTTGTCCCTGAAGCGGGAAAATACAAAGTCGTCGGGCGCACGCGTGACGATGCTGCGGGCGAAGCCTTCGATAAAGTCGCGAAATTGCTCGGCCTTGGTTATCCGGGCGGCCCGATCATCGAACGGTTGGCGCGAGAAGGGAACCCGCGCGCGGTGAAGTTTGCGATTCCGAGAATGGGAGACAACCGCCCTGACTTTAGTTTCAGTGGACTGAAAACCGCGGTGCAAAAGTATGTGCGCGAGTCAGGTCTGCAGCCGGTTACCAACGGCGGCGAACCCTCGCAGCAGATTAAGGACCTGGCGGCGAGTTTTCAGAGCACCGTTGTGCGTTCGCTGGTCTCAACCATGGAACGCGTCGCAAAGGATTATTCTCCCCGGACTTTGATCGTTGCCGGCGGTGTCGCTTGTAACGGCGCGCTGCGTGACGCGGCCCGTGCAGCGGCGGAAAGAATGGGCGTGCCGATCTATTTTCCTTCCCCACATCTTTCCACCGACAACGCCGCCATGATTGCAGCGGCCGGGACGGTAAAGTTACAAGCCGGAGAACGAGCCGGATGGGACCTCAATGCCGACGTAATGCTGCGCCTGCAAAACATCGAGGTGGAGGACGCTGAGCTACGAAAACGAGTGCGTTATCGATTATAGGGCTACCCGAACCGAGGACTAGAAATGGCCGGACAATCTACCGCGACAACCCTGGAAAAGCAGGCAACCAAGTTGGAACAGCTATGGCTGGAGCTGCACAGCAAGCGTCCGGAAGTTCTCTATCATTACACGGACGCGCAGGGGCTGTTGGGAATGCTGAATAGTCATAAGCTCTGGGCCACGAACAGAAGGTTCATGAACGATCCGACCGAAGCGGAATATGCCGCCAACACCATTCGCAACGTGGTTGAAAATCATCGCGATCAGTATGAGACGGGTCTTTTTGAAAAGGTCAAAGCGGGGGTCGAACTCATTCTTAAATTGTATCTCGAGCAAGACGAGCATTACCTCGCCTGCTTTTGCGAAAACGGCGACCTGCTCAGTCAATGGCGCGGATATGGCTCTGTGGGCGGCGGGTATGCGATGGGGTTCGTCGCTGACTCCCTTGGACTAATTCTTTACCAATCGCCGGACAAGCCCGAGCCGGTGCTAAGGAAGGTGTTGTACAAAACGAAGCAACAAACGGAGCTAACGGGACAATGGGTGAAGTTTATCTTCGATTGGGAGAGCTTCCGTCGTCGTGCAGCGCCCAAGAAGGACATCGATATTGAAATAAATGATTTTGGTTGGACCGCATTGAATTGGTTTATTTCACAATCCGTGCGTTGCTTCAAACATCCCGCTTATGAAGAAGAGCAGGAGTGGAGAGTGATTCAGATCGGAACTACGCCTGAAGGCGCGCGCGCGGTTGAGCCCGAATTTCGGGCAAGCCGTCGAGGCGTTGTCGAGTACGTGAAACTGGACCTGCCCACTAACGAGAAAAAATTGCCTCTTAAGGTGATCTGTTATGGCCCGACGCTCGATCCAACTGTCACGGATCGATCGCTAAGACTTTTGTGCCGTGGCAAAGGGTACGATCACGTTGAGATCAATAAATCAATTGTTCCCTTTGCCGGATGATCCTGACTGAGACTCTTTCCGCGGATCTTTTAGGCCCCGACTTTGATACAAACGGTTAGCTCCTGAAGCCAATTTGGTTTGAGCCATTGACGCTTGCCCTTTTGGAAACGGGACACAATGTTCGATTCCGACGAGGTCATGCGGTTGGGCGTGTACAGTAGTCCGCCGATGCGGGATTGAAAGGCGGCGGCCTGAAGATTAGTGAATATGCTGTTGACGTTCTTTTGATCCTCCTCCTGATCGAGAAGAATGAAATCCAGTTTCCGGCCCTTGAGCACCACGACCCAGTAATCCTTTTCTCCGAAAGTTGGTATTGCCGAAGGGAAACATTGTGGGTTAAAAACGTTAGTCAACACCCGCCCGCGGCCCCAGGTGATGATGTAGTGGGGTTCCATCGCGTAGATTACGATGTTGGGCAGTGGGGAACTTTTCGCCTTCCAAACTTCCAGCCAGTGATGATATCGGCCGTCCTCACCGAGAAACATAACCTTGCTGTACTCACCGCTTTGTGAGTACCCGACGCCCAGACTAATAATTTTGGGAAACTCCGGTACTACAGTGGTAGAAGGCGGTGTCTGTTGCGCCAATGCGTGCGACCCGGCTGACAAGACGAGTAATAACGCGACTGCCAGGAAATGCCGTTTCATGTGCTTCCCATCCTCACCGAGAGATGATGTTGATTTTAGTGTGGCTTTACGGTTTGGCCAACCCGAATGACGCCCTCAGTCAGAATCTGGGCCCTGAGACCGCCACGATGGACAAGTCCCGGCAA
Organism: Verrucomicrobiia bacterium; assembly: GCA_035275085.1. Lineage (GTDB taxonomy): Bacteria > Verrucomicrobiota > Verrucomicrobiia > Limisphaerales > DATENK01 > DATENK01. The sequence continues at coordinate 7,176 of DATENK010000646.1, forward strand.
CACTTTCTCGGTTGAGAGCTTTTGCAGGTGCGAGCAGGGTTCACACAGTCTGAGGCCGCGGATCTTCACGTCGCCAATCCAAAATTCTTTTCCCACCAGGTGGTTCAGCGGTACGCCTCGGGTCACAACGTTACGGCGGCTATCACCCAATCCAAATTCGACCTTAGAGTCATTCCGAAATGCTTCGATTGCCTCGGCTTCGATCAGCGTCAGTTCGCGGTCGGGCTGAGGTTTATAAAACGTACCCTGGCGCACAAAATAACGATCCCCCTGCAGCCCTTTTCCCGGAACTGCGTTGGCCTCTTCGACTGAAACCATGGGGGCTTTCGCCGAGGGTGCGA